>NZ_CP122379.1:2892500-3192500 GCF_029814825.1 Aequorivita marisscotiae
AAACAACGGTTGTTGTCCGTGGTGGAGAATATCGGAGTCGAACCGATGACCTCCTGCGTGCAAGGCAGGCGCTCTAGCCAGCTGAGCTAATCCCCCGTAATCGATTTCAGATTGTTGATTTACGATTAACGATTGTTGAACTCACTCAACTTCTTAAAATCTCTATTTTTATTTAAATGAACTTTTGCAGACCAAAAGATCGGCAATCGCCAATCTCCAATCTAATATTTCTATTCGTAGTCTCAGGCAGACTCGAACTGCCGACCTCTACATTATCAGTGTAGCGCTCTAACCAGCTGAGCTATGAGACTGTACCTAAGAGTAAAGATTAAAGAGGAAAGAGAAAAGACATCCTTGCGGCATCCCTCTTTGTTCTTTGTTCTTTCTTCTTTTCTCTCAAAAAATTATAAAATTGACAGCTAAACCAAGCAAGACTCCCTTGTTCTTTTCATATAAGAGCCTCTCTTTGTTGAATTTCGGTCGTCTTTCTCTAGAAAGGAGGTGTTCCAGCCGCACCTTCCGGTACGGCTACCTTGTTACGACTTAGCCCTAGTTACCAGCTTCACCCTAGGCCGCTCCTTGCGGTGACGGACTTCAGGTGCTTCCAGCTTCCATGGCTTGACGGGCGGTGTGTACAAGGCCCGGGAACGTATTCACCGGATCATGGCTGATATCCGATTACTAGCGATTCCAGCTTCACGGGGTCGAGTTGCAGACCCCGATCCGAACTGAGACAGGTTTTGTGGATTCGCTCCGCCTTGCGGCGTGGCTGCCCATTGTACCTGCCATTGTAGCACGTGTGTGGCCCAGGACGTAAGGGCCGTGATGATTTGACGTCATCCCCACCTTCCTCACGGTTTGCACCGGCAGTCTTGTTAGAGTTCCCGACTTGACTCGCTGGCAACTAACAACAGGGGTTGCGCTCGTTATAGGACTTAACCTGACACCTCACGGCACGAGCTGACGACAACCATGCAGCACCTTGTAATCTGTCCGAAGAAAAGGGTGTTTCCACCCCTGTCAGACTACATTTAAGCCCTGGTAAGGTTCCTCGCGTATCATCGAATTAAACCACATGCTCCACCGCTTGTGCGGGCCCCCGTCAATTCCTTTGAGTTTCATTCTTGCGAACGTACTCCCCAGGTGGGATACTTATCACTTTCGCTTGGCCACCCAGCGCACCAATGTGCGCCGGACAGCTAGTATCCATCGTTTACGGCGTGGACTACCAGGGTATCTAATCCTGTTCGCTCCCCACGCTTTCGTCCATCAGCGTCAATGCGTTGTTAGTGACCTGCCTTCGCAATCGGTATTCTATGTGATATCTAAGCATTTCACCGCTACACCACATATTCTAGCCACTTCACAACGATTCAAGACGACCAGTATCAATGGCAGGTCTACAGTTGAGCTGCAGAATTTCACCACTGACTTAATCGCCCGCCTACGGACCCTTTAAACCCAATGATTCCGGATAACGCTCGGACCCTCCGTATTACCGCGGCTGCTGGCACGGAGTTAGCCGGTCCTTATTCGTACGGTACCGTCAAGCCGCTACACGTAGCGGTGTTTCTTCCCGTAAAAAAGCAGTTTACAACCCATAGGGCAGTCTTCCTGCACGCGGCATGGCTGGATCAGGCTCTCGCCCATTGTCCAATATTCCTCACTGCTGCCTCCCGTAGGAGTCTGGTCCGTGTCTCAGTACCAGTGTGGGGGATCCCCCTCTCAGGGCCCCTACCCATCGTAGCCTTGGTGTGCCGTTACCACACCAACTAGCTAATGGGACGCATGATCATCTTGTACCGATAAATCTTTAATTATAAAGCAATGCCGCTCTATAATGCTATGGGGCATTAATCCAAGTTTCCCTGGGCTATTCCCCTGTACAAGGCAGATTCCATACGCGTTACTCACCCGTGCGCCGGTCTCTATGGTGCAAGCACCATATACCCCTCGACTTGCATGTGTTAGGCCTGCCGCTAGCGTTCATCCTGAGCCAGGATCAAACTCTTCATCGTATAATCTTCAATAATATTGCGACCATACATCAGTAAGAGCTCGACTCTCAAAAAAATCCCAGAAAATCTCACTTAGTTTAGTTTCTTTGTTGACCGACACCCTTTCGGATGCCGATCTACGCTGTCAATTTCAATATCTCAATGAACTTTTTTTCTATTCTTCTCGCCTCGCAAACTCGTGTTCTGTAGTCACTCATTCGCTAAGCGGGTGCAAATATACAACTCTTTTTTAATCCCGCAATACTTTTTAAAAAAATATTTCAAAAAAATTTCAGAGCGTCCGGCTTAACTCTTTTTGAACAGCTATCTGTCCTGCTAAGCGGGTGCAAATATAAAACCCTTTTCTGTTCCCGCAACATTATTTAAAGGTTTTTTTGAATGTTTTTTATCAACAAATAATAAGGCTTTGAAAGCGACCATATTACCAAATAAAAAAAATGAAATGGATCTAAAAACTGTTTTTATATCTTCAGAAAAACCATTCTGAAGCCAACACCTTCATATAACGGAGGTTACCAAAAACCAAAAGAGCGAACTACGAATATAACATGTTTTACAATGCTGTGCAACTACTTGAATGGCTTAGTTATTAACAGTTTTTTTGTTCCACGCGGCCTTTAAATCTAAATAGTTTATAGAAAAAGCTGGTTTTTGACGCTCTAAGATATTTTCCTGAAAGGATCTTTCCAGAATATCTTCAATTAAATAGTCTTCTTTTACATCAAAAGGATTGTATGCTTCCTTTAAGGATATTTCAAAAAGACTGGCTGTAGTGTTGTACCAGAATGCCCGCCAACCAGTGCGCAGTTCTTTTACAAGGTCAAAAGCCGTGCGACCCGTTTGCCTGTGGATTAGTTTTACCAAAATTTGACCTTCGGTATGTGTTAGTTTTTTTAGCTTTTCTGAAAATTCTCCTTCAATATATTTTTGAATACGTTTGGTATAACGTCTCTTGTCGCGGTTTTTGTCGATGGTTTTCAATCTTTCGGTCATTGTTGTTAGCCTTTCCGAAGCCAATTTTGCATAGGGATACACTTTTCGGGTTTTTCGACGGAGTATTAAATAGCGTCTTCGATCCTGTTCTGAACTAAATTTTAATTTGTCGAGCAAGATCACTTCATCTAGGTCTATTATTTCGCGAGCTATGGTATCACCTTCAATTATGTAGAACATAACTTTGGTAGAATCTTTTTGCTTTTTTAGGTATTCGGTATCTGTTTGTGCAATAGCATGTAAGCCGAAGAAAAATAGGCATATATATATAGGTAGAAAAAATTTCATCTAAAACTGTTTTTTTAAGCTCGGTACTCTCCAAGAACGTGCCAAAAATAAGCAAATTGCCTCGTTGCCCTTAATAAGAATTTGCTAATTTTACCCTTTACACAAATAATCAGAAAAACGCATTTATGAATACATCAATATTGAATGACAATTCGCTTAAATTTTTAGAATCGTATTTAAATAACGCATCGCCTACCGGTTACGAATGGGACGGACAAAAGCTTTGGATGGAGTATTTAAAGCCATACGTAGATGACTTTTTTACCGACACCTACGGCACGGCGGTAGGAGTTATTAATCCCGATGCAAAATTTAGAGTGGTAATTGAAGGCCACGCAGACGAAATATCCTGGTATGTTAATTATATTTCAGACAATGGCTTGCTCTATGTAATTAGAAATGGCGGAAGCGACCATCAGATAGCGCCTTCAAAAATTGTAAATATTCATACCAAAAACGGTATAAAAAAAGGTGTTTTTGGGTGGCCGGCAATTCACACACGCGACAAACAAAAGGAAGAAAGTCCTAAACCGGATAATATTTTTATAGATGTTGGCGCAAAAGATAAAGAAGAAGTTGAAAAAATGGGCATACATGTAGGTTGTGTGATAACCTACCCCGATCCTTTTCATATATTAAACGAAGATAAATTTGTGTGTCGCGCTTTAGACAATAGAATGGGCGGTTTTATGATTGCCGAAGTAGCGCGTTTGCTTCACGAAAATAATATTACACTACCCTTTGGGCTTTATATTACTAATTCGGTGCAGGAGGAAATTGGCTTAAGGGGTGCCGAAATGATTGCGGAGCGCATTAAACCGAATATTGCAATCGTGACCGATGTTACCCACGATACCACTACCCCAATGATAGATAAAAAAGTACAGGGACTGGCGGAAATTGGCTGCGGGCCAGTGATTGCCTACGCCCCTGCCGTACAGCAAAAACTGCGGGATTTAATTGTTGATACCGCCGAAAAGAAAATGATACCCTTCCAAAGAGCTGCACTTTCAAGGGCTACCGGTACAGATACCGATGCCTTTGCATATAGCAACGGCGGGGTGGCGAGTGCTTTAATTTCTCTGCCACTTCGGTATATGCACACTACGGTAGAAATGGTGCATAGAGATGACGTGGAGAACGTAATTAAACTAATCTACGAAACGCTCCTTAATATAAAAGACGGAGAAACTTTTAGTTATTTTGACTAAATTAGTGTTGTCCGATTAAAAACTTAAGACCGCTTTGCTATAAGGCGTAAGATGAAGCCTCTACTTATTGAAATACAATTATCTAAGAATAAACAACTAACTATTTTTTCGAAGGGTTCAAAAAACTTAAAAGCGAGGTAGCGGGTTTAGATTTGTCTGTAATTTTCAATAATAACAATACTTTCAAAAATATTAATCGGACTACATTGTTACTACCTTCAGTTTTGTTTATAACCGCAGCAAGTGAAAATTTGCTGCGGTTTTCATTTAATTATAGTTGAAAAAAGCAAGCTGAAACTGAGATGCAGGTGAAATTGGCATTTAAATAATTAGAAATCTTTCTTTGCAGCTATATTATGCTGTTTTAATTTTTCAAAATAAATCTTTGCAGCTGTAATCACTTTCGGCGCAAGAAGTATGGTAGCCGTCATTGTGGGAATTGCCATTAAAGCGAAGAAGGTATCAATTAGATTTATCATCATACTCAAGGAGGTGGTGGCACCGATGAGAATACTCAGAATATAGAAATAATTATAAATCCCTTTGTTTTTTGCACCAAAAAGAAAGGCCATGCACTTGCTACCGTAGTAGGAATAGGAGAAGAGCGAAGAAATACTAAAAATAGCGATACACGCCAGCAGACCATATTTGCCGAATAAGGGCATACTTTCCTCAAATGCTGAAGCCGTTAAACTAACACCGTTTGCATCGCTGCTTTGCCATACTCCAGTTACCAAAATTGCCAAAGCGGTAAGGGTGCAAATAATAAGGGTATCAATAGCTGGGCCTAACATGGCTACCAGACCTTCGCGAATAGGTTCGTTGGTTTTTGCGGCACCGTGAGCCATGGGGGCGGTACCGATTCCCGCTTCGTTTGAAAAGGCACCACGGCGAATGCCCAGTAGGATTATACCTCCTACAATGCCACCCAAAAATGCATCGCCTTTGTAGAAGTTAGCCGAAAAGGCATCAGTAAAAATCAATCCCAAATATTTAGGGATTACATCTATATTCGTAACGAGAATAAACACCACAAGGCCGAAGTAAAGCAAAACCATTGCCGGAACCAGTTTAGATGCGGTTTTGCTAATTCGTTCCAAGCCGCCCAAAATTACTATGGCGGTAATTCCTGAAAGTATAACACCTATTATTAAATCGGTTTTAAAGCCTTCATAAACGCCAGCTGGTTTTAGTAATATGTCGTTTATGGCTTGTGTAAGTTGGTTTACGTTAAACACCGGCAAGGCGCCAATTAAACCGGCAACACTGAATACTATTGCCATCGGCAGCCATTTTTTGCCTAAACCTTCGGTTATAAAATACATGGGGCCACCCTGAACAACCCCCTCACTATCTTTTCCTCTGTAAAGGATGGAAAGAGTTGCAGTAAAAAACTTAGTACTCATACCAATTACAGCACTAACCCACATCCAAAAGACAGCTCCGGGGCCGCCAATTGCGATGGCAACCGCAACGCCTGCAATATTGCCCATCCCAACAGTTGCGGAAAGAGCGGTTGTAAGAGCTTGAAAATGTGTAATTTCACCTAAATCATTTTTATCGTCATATTTACCGCGCAAAACGGCAATGGCGTGCCCTAAATACCGAAATGGTAAAAAGCGAATTCGAATTATTAGGTATAATCCACCGCCAATTAATAGTATTAAAAGCGGCAAACCCCAAGCTGCGGAAGCCATTTCGGCAATAAATTTGTCGGTTTTTTCCAAGTTTCGACTTTAAATGTTTTAACGAATGTAGGATTAAAATTTTTAAAATTAATAAGGAAATTGTTACTTGTAGCGCCAAATGAAATTACAACTAACCATTTTAATGCTATTTGCATGCATTTTCACATTCGCACAAAGCTCGGATGATTGGAAGAAACCTGCCTTTTACTTTAATCCCGAAATACTTTTGGGGCTTACCATGGAGTCTAATGACGGTTTCCCTGAAACAAAACTACAAAAGCAACTTATATTAAATTTTGGACGTACCCATGCGAACAATCCGCAGGCTTGGGCCAAAAGATTAAGAGGTCCCACCACGGGGTTGAGTTTTGGTGTAACCGATTACGGGAATTTAGATAGTTTGGGAATTTCAATTACCGCCATGCCTTTTATTGAGTTTAAAGCTTTTGGCAGCGAGCGGTGGAAAGTGCTTACGGGAATGGGCGCATCATATTTCACGAAACAGTACAATGCCGAAACCAATCCGAAGAACCAAGCGGTAACTACCGATATTACTTGGGCGTTTAGAATGTATTTATACTATCACTTTCTAACTACCAAAAATATAGATTGGCGCATGGGGCTTGGCTACTCGCATCACTCCAATGGGCATATGCGGTTGTTAAATCAAGGGTATAATTCGTTTTTGGTTAGCTTTTCGGCAGCGATAAAGAATCCGATGGGTGCTTCTAAAAACACAGTTGCCGCAATGGTGCCCAACGATGAAAATACAACTTATAACTACTTTAGTGTTCGCAGCGGTTTGGGTCAGAATGTTTTTGCCTTGGCGTTTAACGATAAAAGAAACGTTTATACAGTTGCGGGGGAATACGGTCAGGTTTACAACAACACCTTTAAAATTGGCATTGGCTTGTACTACCGGTTTTACCAACATTATTACGATTATATAGCGGGGAATGAGTCTTTGGTTCAAGCGGGTCGGGAGTTTGATTATTTTAGGAGCAACCCTTGGTATTACGCATCTAATGTGGGAATTACGGTACATGGCGAAATATTCTTAAACCACTTTGGCATAGACGTGCAGCTAGGATACAACTTGCACAAACCAGCCTATAAAATAGATTGGCGCATAAATCAAGGGTGGGATAACCCACCGCGCGAAATTCCGAGAAGTTGGGTTTTGGGCGAATACAACTCCGGCTTTAAAAAGAAGAGTCGGGTTTCTTCCCGTTTGGGTTTAAAGTATTATTTAATAGGTATGGAAAAGGCCCCAAAAAACAATTTTTATATCGGGGCGCATCTTAAGGCGAATCTCGGGCAAGCCGATTTTTCTGAGTTGAGTTTTGGATATGTTCACAGTTTTAATCATAGATTAAAGCCGTGATAAAGACACTTTATTTTCGATTTAACGGTAATTTCGCCCTACATTTAAGTTGCTTTCGTTTTAAGGTGGCGAGCTGTTGCTGCATTCTTTTATTTTGCACTCTTTCGGTCGTAGGACAAACGGATGCCAATTGGTTGGACCATTCGTTATTTTTTAATACTGAATTACTTTTAGGGGAAACACAGGAAGCCAACTTCGGTTTTCCAAGTACCAAAACGCAAAAACAAATTATTTTTAATATTGGAAGAGATCAATCCAAGAATCCGCAGGAATGGTCGCAACGGTTAAAAGGTCCGAAAACGGGTTATTCGTTTGGCATCACCGATTTTGGCAATAGAGACAGTTTGGGGCTGGCTTTTTCATTTATGCCTTTTATACGTTTTAATGCGTTTAGAAGCGAAAGAATTAGTGTGCTGGCAAGCTTGGGAACTTCGTTTTTTACGGAAAAATACGAGGCTAAAAAGAATCCGAGAAATCAAGCCGTAACCACAGATATTACCTGGGCCTGTAGGCTGTTTTTTTATTATCGGCTTTTTACTTCAGACTATATTAATATGCACTTAGGTTTTGGATATGCCCACCACTCCAACGGGCATATGCGGTTACACAATAAAGGCTACAATTCATATTTACTGAGTTTATCTGCCGATATAAAAAGTATGCCGGAAGCGGAGTTAGAAACTGGCGAAGTAGCGTTTCCCACTTTAAAAAATTCGGTTTATACGTATTTTGATTTTCGGGCTGGGCTTGGGCAAAATTCATTTGCTTTGGCCTTTAATGAAAAAAAGCAGGTGTACACTGTTGCTGGCGAATACGGACTGGTTTATAACAACACGTTAAAAGTAGGGCTCGGCTTCTATTTTAGACTTTACGAACATTATTACGATTATATAAACGAAAACGAATGGTTGGTGCGCAATGGGCAGGAATACGCTTATTTTAAGAGCTTGCCAGTGTATTACGCCACAAATTTAGGGGTGCATGTTAGTGGGGAAGTTTTAATGAACCACGTGAGCGTAAATCTTCAAATTGGGATTAATTTACACAAGCCCGCCTATAAAATGGAATGGCGAATTAACAAGGGTTGGGAAAATACGCCTAGAGAAATTCCGGAAGGTTGGGTTCTTGGGAATTTTGACGGATTTTATAAATTTAAAGAATTTATTTCCGGAAGGTTGGGCTTAAAATACTATATAATCGGAACTAAGTTGCGGCCCAAAAACAACCTGTATATTGCCGCGCATATCAATTCAAATTTGGGGCAGGCGGATTTCTCCGAAATAAGTTTGGGGTATGTACGCAGCTTCAATTTTCGGTAACTCGTTAGTACTTATTTAATTAGCCAGGTAGTGCAAAACATTTTCCTCAATACGCTTATGAATATTTGAAACATCTGCTTTTACAAATTTTTCACCTGTAATATTTTCGTAAAGCTCAATATATCTTTCAGAAACTGATTCAATATAGGCATCGGTCATTGCAGGTACTTGCTGGCCTTCCAAACCTTGGAAGCCATTTTGGATTAGCCATTGGCGCACAAATTCTTTTGAAAGTTGTTTTTGAGGTTCGTTGTTTTTCTGGCGTTCTTGATATCCTTCGGCATAAAAATAACGCGATGAATCTGGGGTGTGAATTTCATCGATCAGCACCACTTTTCCATCTTTTGTTTTGCCGAATTCGTATTTAGTATCTACCAAAATAAGACCTCTTTCGGCTGCAATCTCACTGCCGCGTTGAAAGAGTTTTCGGGTGTAATCTTCCAATTGCAAGTAATCTTCTTCTGAAACAATGCCACGGTTTAAAATTTCTTCCCTTGAAATATCTTCGTCGTGATCGCCCATTTCGGCTTTGGTTGCCGGAGTGATAATAGGTTGGGGAAATTTATCGTTTTCCTTCATACCTTCTGGCATGGCAACGCCGCAAAGCATCCGTTTGCCAGCTTTATATTCGCGGGCCGCGTGGCCACTCATATAACCGCGTATAACCATTTCGACTTTAAAAGGTTCGCAAGCTTCGCCAATGGCAACATTAGGATCTGGAGTTGCAATTAACCAATTGGGCACCAAATCTTCGGTGTCGCGCATCATTTTAGTAGCAATCTGATTTAATATCTGGCCCTTGTACGGAATACCTTTGGGCATAACAACATCAAAAGCGCTAAGCCTATCGGTTGCTACCATTAAAAGTGTATTGTTTTCTAAGGTATAAACCTCGCGCACCTTGCCGTGATAGACGTGTTTTTGTCCGGGAAAGTTGAAGTTGGTTGAAATTATTGTATTACACATTGGGATGATGGCTTGTTGGGATTTGTTATTTCGTTAATTCGTTAATTTGAAATTTAGGATTTGGGATTTGGGATTTGGGATTTGGAATTTGGAATTTAATCTACGTTTTCAATTTTTTTATAAGCGGCAATTACTTCTTTTACCAAGCGGTGACGGATTACATCTTTATCGTCTAAATATATCATTCCTACGCCATTCACATCTTTTAAAACCAGCAATGCTTCTTTTAAACCGGAGGTGATTCGGCGTGGTAAATCTATTTGTCCGGGGTCGCCGGTGATCATAAACTTTGCGTTTTTTCCCATTCGGGTAAGGAACATTTTCATCTGTGCGTGGGTTGTATTTTGGGCTTCGTCTAAAATAACAAAGGCATTATCTAAGGTACGGCCGCGCATAAAAGCCAGAGGGGCAATTTGTATAACGCCGTTTTCAATATGTGCCGCCAGTTTTTCGGCGGGAATCATATCGCGAAGTGCATCGTACAACGGCTGCATATAGGGATCTAATTTTTCCTTTAGGTCGCCTGGAAGAAAGCCAAGATTTTCACCTGCTTCTACAGCTGGCCTTGTTAAAATAATACGCTTAACCTCCTTTTCCTTTAAGGCTTTAACCGCAAGAGCTACCCCGGTATATGTTTTTCCAGTTCCGGCGGGGCCTACTGCAAAAACCATATCGTTTTTACTCATTAGGGCCACGAGCTTGCGTTGGTTGGCGGTTTGTGCCTTAATGGGTTTTCCGCTTGTGCCGTGAACTATTACTTCCCCACTGCTGGCAGGAGTTTCGTAATCGTCTTTTGTGCGGCTTAATAGCACGCGTTCAATTACGTTTTCGTCTAATTTGTTGTATTTGGCCACTTGTTCCAAAAGCATCATCATTCGTCTATCAAATTCCTCCAGCACGTCTTCATCTCCATAAGCCTTTATTTTATTGCCACGGGCAACGATTTTTAGCTTTGGGAAATATTTTTTGAGAAGATCAATATTTGCGTTTTCCAGTCCGAAGAAATCTCTAGGACTAATCTCGGTAAGTTCAATGATAAGTTCGTTCAAAAGGCGTATATTTTAAATATAATGTTTGGTCTAAAGCTATTCAATTTTCTGCGATTTCGATATAAAAAATAGCGATGTAAATTTTACAAAAACACGAAATAATTTATTGTGATTTAAAATTTACGTATTCGGTCAGAAATAGTTTTGCTACTAACAAAAGTAACCTATTTTTGTGGGAACTCTTTTAAGAAAATATCAACAATCCATTTATGGCTATAATTACACTTACTACTGACTTTGGAGAGAAGGATCACTTTGTTGGCGCGGTTAAGGGAGCTATTTATTCAGAAATGGAAGATGCGAAAATTGTTGATATCTCGCATTATGTTTCGCCCTTCCACTTGCATGAGGCTGCTTATATAATCCAAAATGCCTATAAGAGTTTTCCACTTGGCAGCATCCATATTATTGGGGTAGATTCGGAATTAAATCCTGAAAATAAACACATTGCGGTGTATATGGACGGGCATTATTTTGTGTGTGCCGACAACGGAATTATCTCGATGCTTACCTCGGAGATGCGGCCCGAGAAAATTGTAGAAATAAATATTCACGATAGGATAATAAGCAATTTTCCGGTTTTAGACGTATTCGTAAAAGTTGCCGGACATATTGCCCGTGGGGGAACCCTGGATGTAATCGGGAAAAATATTACTGAAATAAAGGAACTCACAGGACTGCGCCCCGTAATAAGCAACCAAGACAGTGTAATTATTGGCAACGTAATTTACATTGACAACTATGGCAATGTGATTAGCAATATTTCCAGAAAGCTCTTTAAGGAAGTAGGACGCGGCAGACCGTTTATTATTAATGCACGAACAGCTAAATTTGATACAGTTTACGAGCGGTATAGCGATGCCATAAATTTTAACAATACTGCCGATAAACGGGAAGAAGACGGAAAGCGACTGGCACTTTGGAACTCATCTGAATTTTTGGAATTGGCAATTTACAAAAGCAATCCCACTTCGGTGGGGGGCGCTGCCAGCCTGTTTGGGTTGGAGTTTAGGGATACGGTTACGGTAAATTTTAATACTGAATTATAAGGTAATGGGTTTATGGCTTCTGCATATTTATAAGCCATAGAACGATTGGAGACGAAGCGCGTTCAGAGAGAAACAATGCCTATAAAGAAAGCGAAAAAGATAGAATAGTTTAGCCAATTAAATATGGAATTATGTTTACAAGAATTGTAAAAATGGAATTTGAAAAGGAAAACATCCCAGATTTTCTGGCTAATTTTGAAGTGGTAAAAGAGAAGATCCGCAGCTTTCCGGGGTGTTTGTTTTTGGAACTTTACCGCGATAAAAATGACGAAACAATCTTTTTCACCTATAGTCGTTGGCATAAGGAAGCAGCCTTGGAAAATTATAGAAACAGCCAACTGTTTAAAGAAGTTTGGAGTGTAACAAAACCGATGTTTCGCAAAAGAGCTGAAGCTTGGAGTGTAGATACGGTGGCTAGTTTGTAGTTGACGGTTGACGGTTGGCGGTTGGCGGTTGTCTGTTGTCTGTTGTCTGTTGTCTGTTGTCTGTTGTGGGTTGTCGGTTGTCGGTTGTGGGTTGGCTGTTGTGGGTTGTCTGTTGTGGGTTAATTAATAAAAATACTTGGCGTCTTGGCGTCTTTGTGAGAGAAAAATGTTTACAATAATAAAACGCGAAATAAACTCCTTTTTTTCCAGTACTGTTGGGTATTTGGTAATTGCCGTGTTTTTGGTTATAAACGGTTTGTTTTTGTGGGTTTTTAGCGGAAACTACAACGTGTTGGATTCTGGGTTTGCAGACCTTTCCCCCTATTTTCAACTTGCGCCGTGGGTACTGTTGTTTTTAATTCCCGCGGTATGTATGCGTGCCTTTAGCGACGAGATTAAGATGGGCACTTTAGAGCTATTGCTCACCAAACCCCTGCACTTAAAAGAAATAGTATTGGGGAAATATTTTGGCGCCGTTATATTAATTGTAATTGCACTTATTCCCACAGGTTTATATGTATTAACCATTTCAGAATTGGGGCTTCCGCGGGGCAATTGGGATCTTGGCAGCACATTGGGCTCATATATTGGGTTGTTGTTTTTGGTATTGGCCTATACATCAATTGGGGTGTTTGCATCTACACTTTCGCAAAACCAAATTGTAGCTTTTATCATTGCTGTTTTTCTGTGTTTTGTGCTGTATTACGGGTTTGAGGCTTTTGCATCTTCCTCGTTTACTATTTCGCAATTGGGCATGAAAGCACATTTTGACAGTGTAGCGCGTGGGGTTTTAGATACACGGGACCTTGTATATTTTGCAGTACTATCTATACTGTTTATAGGTCTTACAGTATTTAAACTGGAAAAGAAATCACCTGCTTTATCAAAAAAACGAACCACCCATTATTTGCAGTTTGCAGTGGGTTTAATCTTATTGATCGGGCTCGGTAATTATATTTATAAGCGTTTCGATTTAACGCAGGACAAAAGGTTTACACTTTCTGAAGAAACAAAGAACATTATTGCTTCCATAGATTCGCCAATTATAGTTGATGTGTTTTTGAAAGGTGATTTTCCGCCGGAATTTAAAAGACTTCAAGGGGAAACAGAACAACTTTTAGCCGAGTTTTCGGCTTATAATTCGAATATAAAATTCGATTTTATAAATCCTACCGAAGAAGGGAACGATGCTTTTCTGGCGCAATTTGAAAAGTTTGGACTAACCCCTGCCCAGGTGTCGGTTACTGAAAAGGGGAAACAAAGTACCGAGTTGGTTTATCCGTGGGCATTGGCACATCACGATGGCCGCTCCGTAAAAATAGCCCTACTTAAAAACCAACTGGGGGCAAGCTCGGAGGAACGGGTAAATAGTTCGTTGCAAAACCTACAATACGCCTTTGCCGATGGATTTAAAAAATTAGCAAACGAGAAGTCGAAAAAAATAGCTGTTTTAAAGGGCAATGGCGAATACGACGATCGGTATATAGCGGACTTTTTTGCCACGCTGCGGGAGTATTATTTTATTGCACCTTTTACCTTGGATTCGGTTGCTTCCAATCCTGAAAAAACCTTAAAGGCATTACACAGCTTCGATTTAATTGTAGCCGCACAGCCAACAGAAGCATTTAGCGATGCCGAAAAATACGTGTTGGATCAATATATAATGAAGGGTGGTAAATCGCTTTGGCTGATGGATGCCACACAGATGCAAACTGATTCTGCCACCGGAAAAACCTTTGCCTTTGGGAAGGATTTAAATCTGGGCGATTTCTTTTTTAAATACGGCATTCGAATCAACCCCAATTTGGTTAAGGATGTTTATTCGGCGCCAATAGTATTGGCCAGTGGCGATGAGCGGGAGGCACAATACAACCGCTACCCGTGGTTTTTTAATCCGTTGAGCAGCAGCGCGAACAACCATCCCATAGTAACAAATATTGAAGCGGTAAAGTTTAGTTATGCCAGTGGGATAGACACGCTTCCCAACAACATACAGAAAACGGTTTTGCTATCTACTTCGCCTATATCGAAAAGTGTGGGACTCCCCTTCCCTATTGACTTTGATATGGAAATTCCGAAGAACTTGCAAGTGGTAAATGAGGGGCCTGCCCCTGGGGATTTTAGCGCAGGCGAAATACCGTTAGCAGTGTTATTGGAAGGCAATTTTACTTCGGTTTATAAAAATAGAGTTAAGCCCATAAGCTTAGAGAACACTAAAAACGTAGACGAGGGGGTAGCTTCCAAAATGGTGGTAATTAGCGATGGCGACGTTATTAAAAACCAAATGCAGGGCAACAGACCGCTGGAACTAGGTTTTGATAAAATGACCAATCAATTCTACGGAAATAAGGAATTTCTGCTTAATACGGTTAATTATCTGCTTGACGACAGCGGACTTATAAACATTAGAACGCGCCAAATTGCGGTGCCATTTCTGGATCCGCAAAAAACTGTAGCGCAGCGTACCAAGTGGCAAATGCTTAATATATTGCTACCGTTGGGATTACTAGCTATTTTTGGATTGGTTTTTACCAGCTACCGCAAACGAAAATACACCCGTTAAATGTTGATAAGTTTGTTTTAACAAACACTTCAATTGAAATATATTTGTACTTCGGCGAAGTTTATATAAAGCAAGGTCGAAATGCGCAATACCCATAACGAATACATTAAATTACGATAAATTTGGGTAGGATTGCCTAGCTTTTATTCCATTAAATTTAAAAGTTTTGGGGCGTATTTATTGAGAATTATTTCATAAAAAACACATAGAATGAAATTTATTGTATCGAGTTCCTATTTATTAAAACAACTACAAGTATTAGGCGGTATTATTAACAACAACAATACCCTGCCAATTTTAGATAATTTCTTGTTTAACCTAGACGGAAAATCGCTTACTGTTTCCGCTTCCGATTTGGAGACTACCATTTCTTCAAAATTAGAAGTAGAAAGTGCCGAAAAAGGAATGGTTTGTATTCCCGCACGGCTTTTATTGGAGACGTTGAAAACCTTTCCCGAGCAGCCGCTAACCTTTACTATTGAAGACAATAACACTATTGAAATTAGCAGTAACCACGGTAAATATGCTCTGGCATATGCCGATGGGGAGGAATTTCCGAATGCAGTAGATTTAAAGGATCCTTCGGCTACAATTGTACAGGGCGACGTACTTGCTACCGCAATTAGCAAAACAATCTTTGCCTCTGGAAATGACGATTTACGACCTGTAATGAGCGGGGTTTTCTTTCAGTTTTCAACAGATAATTTGGTGTTTGTAGCTACCGATGCCCACAAGTTGGTTAAATATACCCGCGATGATATAAGCGCCTCCCAAACGGCAGAATTTATTATGCCGAAAAAACCACTTACCCTTTTAAAAAGCATACTTGCGGGAAGTGAAGAAGATGTTACCATTGAGTACAACGAGAGCAATGCGAAGTTTATTTTTGAAAACACCGAAATGGTGTGCCGCCTTATAGACGGTAAATATCCAAATTACGAAGCTGTTATTCCGAAGGAGAACCCGAACAAATTGGTTATAGACCGAAATCAGTTTTTAAATTCCGTGCGTAGGGTATCTATTTTCTCAAGTAAGACTACGCATCAAATTAGGTTAAAGATTGCCGGTGCCGAACTGAATATTTCGGCAGAAGATATAGATTACAGCAATAAAGCCGAGGAACGATTAACCTGCGATTATCAGGGCGATGATATGCAGATAGGCTTTAACAGCAGGTTTTTAACCGAGATGCTAAACAATCTTACCAGCGATGAAGTTTCTTTAGAGATGAGCCTTCCTAACCGCGCAGGGATACTTACTCCGGTAGATGGCCTGGATGAAGGCGAAACCGTTACCATGCTCGTTATGCCAGTGATGCTTAACAATTAGTAAGTAATTATAGAAGTTATTTGTATAGAATACGGTTGTTATTAGCTATCAGTAATAGTAATACAGTTTCTTTTTAAACAAAAAGAACCGCAATTTTTCTACCACTAGTTAACTATTGTGAATTTTAACATTTCATAATAGTTAACTAGTTTTTTTTTCTATTTTTAAACAATCAAAAACCTACATATTATGTCCGACCAATTTAAAGATATTGACCAAGCGTTTAATATAAGTATTTTGGGAAAAGGTACTCAACCCATGGTATTCGCCCATGGTTACGGTTGCGACCAAAATATGTGGCGATTTGTTTACCCTTACTTTCAAGAGAAGTATAAGGTTATTTTATTTGATTATATAGGTGCTGGAAATTCGGATATTTCGGCATATACCAATGAAAAGTACAATTCGCTGGAGAGTTACGCCAACGACGTTCTTGCAATTTGCGAGCATTTAAAATTAAAAGATATAATATTTGTAGGGCATTCGGTTAGTGCAATGATTGGAATGTTAGCTTCGATTAAGGCACCTTCCCTATTTTCAAAATTAATTTTAATAGGTCCGTCGCCCTGTTACATCAATAAAGAAAACTATATTGGCGGCTTCGATAAGGAATCTATCGATGAACTTTTAGAGGCTTTAGACAGTAACTATCTGGGGTGGTCGCAAAATATGGCACCCGTTATAATGGGCAACGAAGACAGACCCCAATTAGGGAAAGAATTAAGTAATAGTTTTTGTAATACCGACCCTGAAATCGCTAAAAATTTTGCCCGAGTTACTTTTCTATCAGACAATCGGGAGGATTTACAAAAAGTGTCGCATCCTTGCCTTATACTGCAGTGTTCGCAGGATGTAATTGCGCCTACTGAAGTTGGAAAATACGTGGCAAATACCGTTAAAGATGGCATCCTTAAAATTTTAAAAGCCACGGGGCACTGTCCTAATTTAAGCGCCCCCGAAGAAACCGCAGAAGCAATGATAAATTTTCTAGAAAATAATCCTTAGTGGACAAAAACTATAATTCGTTAAAGCAAACAGATTCTATTCGTTTAAAGGCAGCTTTAGACTTATATGAAAATGCACCTTGCGGTTCAGTTGTATTTCGTAACGATGGGTTAATTATTGCTATGAACAATACCCTGGCCCATTGGCTAGGTTTTAAAAAAGATGAAATTGTTAATGTTCGTACGCTTCCAAGTTTTTTTAAAGTAGGTGGAAAAATATATTTTGAAACACACTTTTTTCCCTTGATTAAAATGCAAGGCTTTATCCACGAAGTGTATTTTGATATGTTGCGGAAGGATAAAAGTAATTTTCACGCTTTAATTAATGTAAGGGAAATACCTGCGAAAGAAAGTAATGAAGCTACATTTCAGGCGACTATTTTAGATGTTTCGGACCGCAGGGAGTACGAAAAGCAGCTATTGGAAGCAAAGCGAAAAGCCGAAGCCGACAGCAAAGCAAAAGCAGATTTTTTAGCTACGATAAGTCACGAAATTCGCACCCCATTAAATGCTATCTTGGGTATTGGCAATCTACTTCACAATACTCCATTAAACGAAAACCAAAAGGAATACGCTCGACTTCTATTAGGCTCTTCAGAACATTTGCTCAGCCTTGTAAATAATTTATTGGATTTAAGTAAGATTGAAGCAAAGAAGCTAGAATTGGAATACGTTTCTTTTAACTTGAATGAACTCATTACCATTTTAAAACAAATATATTCGGTAAAGGCTTCAGAAAAAGGGGTTGAATTGCGATTAGAATTATCAGAAGATGTTCCTCAAAATATAATTGGCGATCCCGTTAAATTAAATCAGATTCTTACCAACCTTATCGGGAATGCTATAAAATTCACCAAAAAGGGAGCTATTACAGTGGCTATAAGTGTAATTCAGAAAGTAAAAAAACAAGTTACTTTAAAATTTGAAGTTACCGATACTGGCATTGGCATACCGGAAGAAAAACTTGAAACCATTTTCCAAGAATTCTCCCAGGCAAGTTACGACGTAAGTGTAGAATATGGCGGAACAGGCTTGGGACTTACCATTAGCAAAAAACTACTCGAACTTCAGGGCAGTCAGTTGCACGTTAGTAGTAAGCTCAATAAAGGATCAACTTTTAGTTTTGAATTAAATTATAAGATTGATAAAAAGAAAGTCAATAAAACCGCACAACTTCTCAATAAAAAAGACGACGTAAGTTTTGACGATTATAAGGTTTTAATAGTTGACGATAACCATGTGAACATTTTTATTACGGCTCAATATCTGGATCAATGGCGTATTTCATATGTTACAGCTAAAAGTGGCACGGAGGCTTTATCTATTTTAAAGAAAGAAAGTGTAGATATTGTATTACTCGATTTACAAATGCCAAAAATGAACGGGTATCAAACTGCAGAAAAAATTAGAGCATTAAAACTTTCTAAAAAGCCTGTAATTGTTGCATATTCGGCAACTACAAAAGGTGAAGTGCAAAACGAACTTATTAAAGCTGGTATAGACGACCACCTGCCGAAACCTTTTCAACCAACAGAACTTTTCGATCTTTTAAAGATGTATAAAACCTTAAAGCAAACAAAAGGGAAGAAAAAGCGAAAAAGTTTGATGAAGACTGCCACCTTATCTAAAAAGTATGCGAAAGAATTAAAGCCTGTGGATAACACTACAATTGAGGAAAGTTTTAGTTTGGAGCGATACCAGAAAATGGCTAATAACAACCCGAAGTACCTAAGAAAGTTTATAAAAAGTTCGCTAAAAGCCATAAAGGATTATGAAGGTGAATTTAAAACCGCTTTAAAGAATAAAGATGTATCCGGATTAGAAAGTCTTATCCATCAATCTACAATGACATTGTATTACATAAAAGCCGAGAAATTAACTTCATTAATGAAGAAGTGTAAAGACTTAATTGCGACCAATGATAGCGACACGAATTTAAAATTGGCTATTGACGATTGCAAAAAAGAGTTTGCAATCATATTTGAGGGTTTAAAAAAGGCTAAAAACAAATAGTCTCTTTTGTATATTTCACTAATATATTTCAGCACCTATCTCTTACTATAGCGGGCCACTTCTTCCTTTTTTCACTTTATTCTATTAAAATTATGTAAGAAGAAGAGTTTTCGTGATGACATTTTTGGTTTACTCCGATTGTATAGGAGAAGTACTAACTAAAATTGACAAATTATGAGAACATTGTACACCTTTATTGCTGTTTTATTTTTAAACATTTTAATCTGCCCCGCCCAAGTAACCGATGTGGTAACCGGAATTAACGACCCTTCACGATTACTTCTTGACGGCAATACACTGTATTATTGCACAGGATCGGAAATTTTTAAGATAGATGTAACGGAGAACTCTCCAACACCTATTTCGGTATTAAGTGGTTTAAATGGTGTGGTAGGAATGACTGTTGATGGCAATACCCTATATTTTTCTGAATTTAATGCGGGATCAATTTCAAAGATAGACCTCACCGATCCCAACCCAACGAAAGAAACCGTTATTGATGGGCTTAATACCCCTGCTACGATTTATCTTTCTGGAACTACTATGTATTATTCAGATGCCAATGACAATGTGGTCAATAAATTTGATGTAACCGACCCCAACCCCACCACGGTTTTGGTTGCTACCAGCAATGTAAATTTTAGTCCCACTGGTTTGGCACTACAGGGAGATATACTGTATATGGGACAAGGACAGGCCAATCGGGTTTCAAAAGTGGATGTTACAAGTGGGGTAACCCAACCGGTAGATGTGGTAACCGGAGTTCAAAGACCGCTGGGGATACGTATTGTGGGAAACAATTTATTTATGGCAGAATATATTGGGAATAAGGTATCTATAAAAAATCTTACCGCTGGTTCAGGTACGGCGGAGGATGTTGTAACAGGCATAGACAAACCCACCGATATAGAAATTTGGGGGAATACGCTTTTTATTATGGAAAGGGGAGCCAATAGAATAGTAAAAATGGAGTTGCAATTGGGCGTAACGGAGTTTAATGCAAACCGTATTACCCTGTTTCCAAATCCGACGTCGGCGTTTATTGAAATCTCCAATCTACGGGAAACGACAAATTATATTATTTATGCCATTGATGGATCGCAAGTAGGTACAGGTACAATTAATCCGAAGGAAAAAATAGATGTTTCGAACCTATCGAGCGGTAGCTATTTCTTGAGAACTGAGCACGGAGCTATGGCTAAGTTTATAAAAAAATAGGCGATGTGTTTCTCTACCCATATGCTGCCCCGATGGGGCAGTTTGTTTTAGGTATTTAGCTGGACATTGCATTTTATTTAGCTACCGCACGTTTGTTATGGGTGTGATTCTCTATCCAAATGTTACCAATATTGCAATTAAGAAACATAAGTTTCCATATAATACAACTTTTTGATTTATATTTGTCTATTAAAATGGATGCATTAAACGAATGAAACCAAAGTTTGAAGTCGTTTTTCTTGAACAAGCGATTGACTTTATGGCTAAAATTGACCCAAAGTCAAAAAAGAAGGTTTATTATAATATAGACAAAGCCAAGCTGACTAATGATCCTGAACTATTTAAAAAATTAGAAGATAAGATTTGGGAATTTAGAACAAAATATATTGGACTTCAATACAGACTCCTCGCCTTTTGGGACAAAACTGACAAAACTGAAACACTAGTCCTGGCGACCCATGGAATTATAAAGAAAACGGACAAAGTTCCAAAAGCCGATATAGAAAAAGCGAAAAAGATTATGGCGGAATATTTTACCCAAAAAGAATAGAAATATGGAAGCAAAAAAGAAAAAGATGAAAATGATGACCCTTGACCAAATGAAGGATAAGGATTTGGGAGAGATTGGAACACCTGTGCGCGATAAATACGAGTTCGACTTAAAAATGGAAGTCTTGGGTGATATGATAAAGTTGGTTCGGAAAGAAAGAAAATTGACACAAGAACAACTCGGAGAGTTAATTGGAGTTCAGAAATCCCAAATTTCAAAATTGGAACGGAATACGAAAAATGTGACTATTGAAACCATTTTAAAAGTATTTGGAGCTTTAAAGGCCAACGTAAAATTCAGCGTAGAAATGAACGAATTGGAGTTTACAGTGGCATAAGCACTGGGATTGGAAAGGCATATTATGTCCCTACGGGACATTTGTTGCTAGGGGTGGCGTTTCTCTACCTATATGCTGCCCCGCTGGGGCGGTTTGTTTTCGGTATTCAGCTGGACATTGCATTTTATATATCTACCGGACGTTTGTTATGGGCATGATATTTCTTCACCTATATTCTGCTTTGCTGGGGCAGTTGTTTTTTGTATTCAATTTGGGATTGGAAAGGCATATTATGTCCCTACGGGACATTTGTTGCTAGGGATGGCGTTTCTCTACCTATATGCTGCCCCGCTGGGGCGGTTTGTTTTCGGTATTCAGCTGGACATTGCATTTTATATATCTACCGGACGTTTGTTATGGGCATGATATTTCTTCACCTATATTCTGCTTTGCTGGGGCAGTTGTTTTTTTGGTACTCCATTGGAGATTGGAAAGGCATATTATGTCCCTACGGGACATTTGTTGCTAGGGGTGGCGTTTCTCTACCTATATGCTGCCCCGCTGGGGCGGTTTGTTTTCGGTATTCAGCTGGACATTGCATTTTATATATCTACCGGACGTTTGTTATGGGCATGATGTTTCTTCACCTATATTCTGCTTTGCTGGGGCAGTTGTTTTTTTGGTACTCCATTTGGGATTGGAAAGGCATAGTATGTCCCTACGGGACATTTTGTTGCTAGAGGTGGTGTTTCTCTACCCATATGCTGCCCCGATGGGGCAGTTTGTTTTAGGTATTTAGCTGGACATTGCATTTTATTTAGCTACCGTACGTTTGTTATGGGCATGATGTTTCTTCACCTATATTCTGCTTTGCTGGGGCAGTTGTTTTTTTGGTACTCCATTTGGGATTGGAAAGGCATATTATGTCCCTACGGGACATTTGTTGCTAGGGGTGGCGTTTCTCTACCTATATGCTGCCCCGCTGGGGCGGTTTGTTTTCGGTATTCAGCTGGACATTGCATTTTATATATCTACCGGACGTTTGTTATGGGCATGATATTTCTTCACCTATATTCTGCTTTGCTGGGGCAGTTGTTTTTTGTATTCAATTTGGGATTGGAAAGGCATATTATGTCCCTACGGGACATTTGTTGCTAGGGGTGGCGTTTCTCTACCTATATGCTGCCCCGCTGGGGCGGTTTGTTTTCGGTATTCAGCTGGACATTGCATTTTATATATCTACCGGACGTTTGTTATGGGCATGATATTTCTTCACCTATATTCTGCTTTGCTGGGGCAGTTGTTTTTTGTATTCAATTTGGGATTGGAAAGGCATATTATGTCCCTACGGGACATTTTGTTGCTAGGGGTGGCGTTTTTCTACCCATATGCTGCCCCGCTGGGGCAGTTTGTTTTAGGTAATTAGCTGGACATTGCATTTTTTATATATACCGGACGTTTGTTATGGGCATGATGTTTCTTCACCTATATTCTGCTTTGCTGGGGCAGTTGTTTTTTGTATTCAATTTGGGATTGGAAAAGCATATTATTGCCTTACGGGACATTTTGTTGCTCGAGGTGGTGTTTCTCTACCCATATGCTGCCTCGCTGGGCAGTTTGTTTTAGGTATTTAGCTGGACATTGCATTTTATATAGCTACCGTACGTTTGTTATGGGCATAATGTTTCTTCACCTATATTCTGCTTTGCTGGGGCAGTTGTTTTTTGTATTCAATTTGGGATTGGAAAAGCATATTATTGCCTTACGGGACATTTTGTTGCTCGAGGTGGTGTTTCTCTACCCATATGCTGCCTCGCTGGGCAGTTTGTTTTCGGTATTCAGCTGGACATTGCATTTTATATAGCTACCGTACGTTTGTTATGGGCATAATGTTTCTTCACCTATATTCTGCTTTGCTGGGGCAGTTGTTTTTTGTATTCAATTTGGGATTGGAAAAGCATATTATTGCCTTACGGGACATTTTGTTGCTCGAGGTGGTGTTTCTCTACCCATATGCTGCCTCGCTGGGCAGTTTGTTACACCAAAATGAGTTTTAAATACGCTAATCTAAACTTTTTGATATATATGATTTTTAGAAGATTATAGGGTAGAGAAAGAGAGAAAAGGAATTGAAAGGCTTATGGATAGAATAGTATATGCAAACAAGGTAAAAGGGGTGGTATTCTTACAACTCCTTTTTTTATTGTGGCTATCTTAAACTTATAAAACTTGTGGAAAGTAATGTTACCTTTGCAATCCATGACACACACAGATACCATAGTTGCAATGGCAACACCTGCGGGCGTAGGAGCAATAGCGGTAATACGGCTTTCGGGCCCCGAGGCATTACCTATTGCCGCCTCACTATTTAAATCGGTTTCAGGCAAGGATATTTCAAAACAAAACACCCATACCGTTCACCTTGGAAATATAATAGACGGGGAACGTGTTATAGACCAGGTGCTGGCCACCATTTTTAAAAACCCGAATAGTTATACGGGCGAGGATGTGGTTGAAATATCTTGTCACGGCAGTAATTACATCCAACAGGAAATCATTCAATTATGCCTGCGCAAAGGTTGCC
This sequence comes from Aequorivita marisscotiae, assembly GCF_029814825.1. Classification (NCBI taxonomy): domain Bacteria; kingdom Pseudomonadati; phylum Bacteroidota; class Flavobacteriia; order Flavobacteriales; family Flavobacteriaceae; genus Aequorivita; species Aequorivita marisscotiae. Next base: position 2,916,429 of record NZ_CP122379.1, read on the forward strand.
GAATGGCACAGGCGGGGGAATTTACGCTTCGCGCATTTCTGCACGGCAAAATGGATTTGAGTCAGGCGGAAGCTGTGGCAGATTTAATAGCCAGCGATAGTGCTGCCAGCCACCAATTGGCGATACAACAGATGCGTGGGGGCTTTTCTTCAGAAATAAAAAAACTACGCGAGGAGCTATTGAACTTTGCTTCGCTTATAGAGTTGGAGCTGGATTTTGCGGAAGAAGATGTTGAATTCGCAAATCGGGAGGAGTTTCAGAAACTTATTACGAGGATAAGTTTGGTATTAAAGCGATTGTTGGATTCGTTTGCAACAGGCAATGTATTAAAGAATGGTATTCCCGTAGCTATTGTCGGCGAGCCCAACGTTGGAAAATCTACTTTACTAAACGTATTGTTAAACGAAGAGCGTGCCATAGTAAGTGACATTGCAGGTACGACCCGCGATACGATAGAAGACGAAATTACCATAGACGGCATAGGTTTTCGATTTATAGATACGGCAGGAATTCGCGATACGGCCGATGTTATTGAAGGTTTGGGCATTAAGAAAACCTTTGAAAAGATTGAGGCCGCACAAGTAGTTATTTATCTTTTTGATGCGTCGCCCTCCTCTCAAGGGATAGCTTATAAAGATGTTCAATCTGAAATAGAAAAAATCCGAAACAGATACCCGTTAAAAAACTTAATTATTGTAGCCAATAAGGTTGATAAGCTTTCAGAAGAAGAAATTGAAAAGCTACAGGCAGCGATTGGTAGTCTTCATTTATTATCGGCCAAAAAAGCTATGGGCGTGAAAGAGCTACAGGATAAATTGCTTGAATTTGTAAATACTGGCGCGCTTCGCAATAACGAAACTATAGTTACCAACAGTAGGCATTACGATGCCATGTTAAAAGCATTGGAGGAAATAAACAAGGTACAGGAAGGAATTAACAGCGGTTTAAGCGGCGATTTGTTGGCTATTGACATTAGGCAAGCCTTATATTATTTTGGTGAAATTACCGGTGAAATCAGCAATGACGAGCTACTGGGAAATATATTTGCCAATTTCTGCATCGGAAAGTAATTACATTTCCCTTGCTACCCTAAACCCTTCTTTTTCTTACTCTTAGAGCGTTTTTCTTTCCTTTATTTGTTGCTAATTTTCCTTTTTATTGCTTATATTTGTTTCTAATTTGTTGCTAATAGCAACAAATCTGTTGCTAACAACAGATTTTTTAGACCGTGGCGAAATGATGTTACATACAGATACATACTGATATTTCCAGATACCTCCAGTGACAGAAACAAGCCTAAAAAGATTATACAATGAGCAGCAACATCGAAATACGTAAAATTTGTCAAGATTGCGGAAATTCATTTATCGCCCGAACTACTGTAACCAAATTCTGTAGTCACAAATGCGCCTCGAGAAATTACAAAAAACGCAAGCGAGATGAGAAAATCCAGCAAGTGGCTCCAGTAAGTGTTCAACGAATGGAATTCAATCAAGAGCAATTAAAGGACAAGGACTTCTTAAGTATAGATGAAACCTGCAAATTATTAGGTACAAGCCGAATGACGATATATCGTCAGATTAAGAGCGGAAACATAAAAGCCGGAAAAATTGGGAGACGTACCATTATCCAGAGAACCGAAATCGATAAACTTTTTCAATAATGAAGGTAACACTAAGAAAACGCAATCAAGGTGGTAAAACCAGTTTATACTTGGATTATTACCACAAAGGTAAACGCAAAGCCGAATACCTTAAACTCTACCTTGACCCCGCGGCCAAAACCAAAGAAGCGAAAGAAGTCAACAAGAAGACCTTGCAGTTAGCAGAAACCATTCGGGCCCAGCGACAAATCGAAATCCAAAACGGTGTATATGGTTTCAGGGACAACGAAAAACTAAAAGCCAGCTTCACCAATTACATTGAGCTACTGACTGAAAAAAGAAAAGACAGCACCGGCAATTACGGCAATTGGGACAGTATGCTAAAGCACTTAAAATCCTACATTCCTTGGGATACTACTTTTTCGGAAGTAAACAGAGAGTTTGTCCAAGGCTTTAAAGAGTTCCTGGATAAGGAAGTAAAAACGAAAGGCAACCAAAGTCTTTCCCAAAACTCCAAATACTCATATTTCAATAAACTTAGAGCGGCATTGAAACAAGCTGTTAAAGACGGCATCATTCCCACCAATCCGGCAGAAGGAATTGATGGTTTTAAGCAAGGCGAACCTCAGCGCGAATTCCTAACCCTTGAAGAACTTCAAGCTGCGGTTAAAGCGGAATGTGAAATTCCACAAATGAAAACAGCTTTCATATTTTCTTGCTTAACTGGATTACGCTGGTCAGACATAAATAAACTACTTTGGTCAGAAGTTCAACACTCCAATGAAATGGGTTATTACATACGTTTCAGACAAAAGAAAACTAAAGGAGCAGAAACGCTTCCTATCTCCGCCCAAGCCTTCGGCTTGCTTGGAGAACGTCAAGATAAGGATGAAAGAGTATTCAAAGGGTTAAAATATTCAGCGTGGCATAATCTAAAATTACAGCAGTGGATGATGAAAGCCGGCATTTCCAAAACCATTACCTTTCATTGCGCTCGGCATACATACGCTACTTTACAACTTTCGGCAGGTACCGACATTTATACCGTATCAAAACTTCTTGGCCATAGAGAATTAAGAACCACACAGATTTACGCCAAGGTTATTGATGAAAAGAAGAAAGAAGCAGCTAACAAAATTCAACTTGACTTATAATGAGTGGTAATATTTTTTCATCCCTGGTGTCTATAACGAGAGGAATTCATAGAGACAATAAAACAGAGCACGAGTACACCTTGCTTTTAACTCATATAGATAAAGTGTCTTTGGCTTCCAATGCTGCTTTTGAAATAAAGTTCAAGCGTCCTTTGAACAGTAAAAAGGAATATTATCAGCAAGTAATCCGTAATGAAACAGAAAAAATAATACAGTCATTTCTTGAGGAATTTCCTTCTAATGCCATTATGGAAGAAAATAAATTCGCTTACGGTATCTTCGAAAACAAATTCACAAAATACTTACAAGACATCGCCTATTATATTGAAAACAGACAGATTGATGATGATTTAAGAACCGATGATAATTATATTATCCACTACCTAAAAATTTCCGCGCTCCGATTATATGCCGAACTGCAGGAGCAATACGGTCAATATTCAACCAATCCCGCTTACACTATTCCAGAATTAGCCGAAAAATATTTCAATGACCCTGATTTTGGAACTGACAGTATTTGTAAAAAGGAAAAGAAAAGTGTTTTAACTGTAGAAAAAGGTAGCTCCAAGACGATTAGAAATACAAAGACCTCCTTTAATTTCACAAAAACAGACACTTCCATTTTACTCAAAGTTCTCCAACAATTACAGCTGAAAATTGATTTGCTGAAAATTGAAACAAATGTTGAACAGCTATATCAACTTTTAATATCATCAGATTACAATCAGTTGGATTATAAAATTTATCTTGAATGTGAAACTACTCAATTCAGCTACATTGTTTCTCAGCTGAATCCTTTTTTCACCAATCTTAAACCCGCCTCAATTGAGCGCTCCAACAAGTTCATTACCCTAACTGGTGTACCGTTAAAAGCGAATAATCTCTACAAAAACAAAGTTCATAACACGAAAGAAAAGGAAGAGATTGATAAAATAATCCAACAACTGCAATAAAAAACAGTAAGAATAGTAAGAAATCTTACTGTTACCTTACCCTTAGCTTACACCCTTACTAAAATCGTCCTACTCTTTTTAAACCTTTGTCCTGTTCTTGAAACCCAAGAATGACAATTGGCCAATTGTCCATTTATCTATTCCAAAATATAATAGCAATGGACGAAATTTTAAAAAGACTCGAAATAATCGAGAAACACGTATTAGACCAGAACATCATTCTGAAGAATGTACTCAACTTCAATGAAGCTTGTAAGTACTTGGAATTATCCCAATCGCATCTGTATAAACTTACGAGTGCCGGCAGTATTCCTCATTACAAACCCAACGGTAAAAAATTGTATTTCAACCGTGCCGAATTGGAAGAGTGGTTATTGCGTAACCGCAATACCACACAAGATGAAATCGATAAACAAGCAGCTAATTATCTAATCAAAAAAGGGAGGGTAAAGCTATGACAGAGATAATCGATTTGCTCTTGGCACTCTCCCAAGAGATTAAGGACCTAAAAACACGTATCGATATTACCAGGGCAACGAGAGTAGAACGCCTAAAAGATACGTGGATTGACAATCAAGATGTAATGCAAATGCTACACATAAGTCAGCGAACCCTGCAAACGCTCCGGACGAATGGTACTATTCCCTTTAGCCGGATACGCGGTAAATTTTATTACAAGGTATCCGACATTGAGAAGCTTTTGCAAGACCATTATTATAACCCAAATTTCAAATGCGATGGAAATAAGTAAAGAAGCAATTCTAAACAAAACGCATTATGGGTTAAAAGTTTATGCCTACATCCTACGGCAGTATTATCCTGAATCAGTCCTTTCCCTAAAGGGAAGGGACTGCGGGATAACCCGAAACCCATTTAATGGAGGAAAGGACACATTACAAATAAACATTGTTGATAATGTTGCCCAACACTATGACACAGAACTAACTGATTTTAAAGGAGATATTTTTGAGTTTGCATCGTATCACTTTAAAACATTAGAAGAACAGGATTTATTGATAAAATTGAATGAAGCACTGCATCTACGTATTGGTCAAAAGAACAGTTTTTACAATCAAGAAGAATTCCAACCCGCGGTCGAGTTTCCCGAAATCGCAACACAGGCTTCGCCCGTGTTCAGCTATTTTCAAAAACCTGTAACCAATATAATCCCAAATCGGCAAGCCTCTTTGGTTGAGGTGTTCCACCTCATCAAAGGAGATGATTTTGCTTCGTGTACAAGTACACTTCGCAAAATTCAAGACGTGAAAAAAGCCCGAAAGTATAAGGCGTTTCATTTCGATTATGTAACCTTTTCCGGATTGTTCTCAAAACGAAACGATAAGGACCTTAAAAAGCATTCGGGACTTTTAACTATTGACTTTGACCACCTCAAAGATATTTCCAATTTAAGGGAAGCTTTGCTCAAAGATGAATACTTTGAAACCGAACTTCTTTTTACATCACCTTCCGGTGATGGCCTAAAGTGGGTTATCCCTATTGAATTAACCAAAGTCAAACACCAAGATTTCTTTAAAGCGGCCGCCAACTACATCCAGCATTCATACAGCTTGGAAGTGGACGTATCGGGCAAAGACATTTCAAGAGCCTGTTTTTTACCACACGACCCTAATGTTTTTATCAATCCAAAATATTTATAAGTTATGCAGAAAAAAACGTTTAATCCGTTGGATTGGATGGAAAACCCAACCCAACAACAGCAACTTACAGAACAGAAACCACAACCAGTTACAGACAATAATTCAGATGTTGAAAAAATCATCCAGAACATAGAGGCAAATCAAATTGATATTGCCCCAAATTATAACGACTGGATTAACATAGGCTTCGCCTTCGCGGATGAATTTGGAGAAACTGGAAGAAACCTGTTCCACAGGGTCAGCCAATACTATTCCGGCTACAATTCAAAAGAATGCGACAAGCAATTTGACAATTGCCTAAAGTCCAAAGGTCAAGGCGTATCCCTCAAAAGTTTCTTCTTTCTTGCCAAACAAGCGGGAGTTTCGATTGCGACGCAATCTTCACACACCAGTGCTTCCTCGCTTGCTAATCGCAAGCATCGGATAAATGAACAACAACAAAATTCTCATTCAGAAGAACGAACACGGGAAAAAATGCCAACGTTCCCAAAATCTCTATATCCTGAACTTCCTCAATTTCTACAACAGGTCGTTGCTATCGCAACTTCTGATGAAGAAAGGGATATTTTGCTGTTAGGTTCCCTGGTCGCAATCAGTGCTTGTTTACCAAAAGTCTATAGCATTTATGACGGTAAAAAAGTATTCTCCAATCTCTTTCTTTTTGTTACAGCCCAAGCTTCAGCAGGTAAGGGCCGTATGGTGCATTGCCGCCAATTGGTAAATCCCATTCACAAAGAATTACGCGAAGAAGCCAAATTGCACAAACAGCACTACGAGTTGGATTTAGCAGAGTATAATGCCAAAAAAGGCAAGGAAGAAGGTGTCGAAAAACCCTCCAAACCACCTGAAAAAATGCTATTCATTCCAGCAAATAATAGTTCTACAGGAGCCTACCAGCTTTTGGGAGACAGCGATGGCAAAGGACTGATTTTTGAAACCGAAGGAGACACCTTAGCGCACGCCTTTAAAAGCGATTACGGCAATTACAGCGATGGTTTCAGAAAAGCCTTCCATCACGAAACTATTTCCTATTACCGCAGAACCGACCGCGAATTTGTGGACATTGAAAATCCTTGCCTTTCTACGGTGCTTTCGGGAACCCCAAAACAAGTTTCGGCATTGATACCCAATGCTGAAAACGGCTTATTCAGCCGTTTCATTTTTTACTATATGAATATAAATCCTGTTTGGAAAAATGTATTTGCGAGCACCACCGACAACGGTCTCGATGATTACTTTGAAACCTTAGGGAATGAGTTCTACGAACTCTATAAATTACTCAAAAGCAATGGAGAATTTCAATTCAATCTTACGGTTGACCAGCAAGAACAATTCAATTCATTTTTTAGTAAAATACAAGGCAAATACATCACGCTACAAGGATTGGATTATATGGCCACTATTCGCAGATTAGGGTTAATCGCTTATAGGTTCTGTATGTTGTTTTCCGCTTTGCGGATACTGGAGACAGGAGATATTTCAAACAAATTAGTTTGCGAAGAAAGGGATTTTCAAGCTTCGCTTGAAATTATTAAAGTTTTGGTAGTTCACTCAAGTAAAGTATTCAGTGAATTACCAGAAGAAGAACAAAAACCCTCCCGCAAAAACAGAAAGGAAAAATTTCTCCACAATCTACCAAAACACTTCAACCGGCAGATATATTTAGAAGTTGCCAAAGAATTGAAAATTCCAGCGAAAACAGCTGAAGGTTATATTACGAGTTTTATAAAGGCAAATCTCATTCATCGCGAACAACAGGACAACTATTTAAATCTCCTTAATGAGGAAAATGAGGATATTGAGGATGTTAAGAAATAGCATCCTCAATATCCTCTACTTCCTTAATATCCTGTTTTCAAAAATATCTCCTTGCATATTTTATTCTGTAAAAAAATAATTGTTATTTTGAGCAAGATTTTATTTTCAAGAAAAAAAATTCAAAATGAAAAAAGGAATTGGAGAATATTTGCGAGAATTACGTAAATCCGAAGGATTTACTCTTACTCAAATGGGTGCGAAATTGGGAATGGATTCAGGAGCACTTAGTAAAATTGAGAATGGTAAGAGAATTTTAGATGCTGGATATCTACCAATAGTGGCTCAGGTTTTTAATCTCGATTTAGAAATTTTAAAAACCGAATTTTTTGCAGAGAAAATTGCTAACGAATTGATAGAAAACTCTTGCAATGAAAGTACACTAAGACTTGCAGAGGAAAAGATTAAATACATAAAAGTTAAAACGGCTGAACAGACTAAACTTGAAATATAAAATGCTTAAATATTCTACCATAAGAAAAAGATTTAATTTAGAAAGACTTAATTCTGATTCTACAGAATTAGCAAATTTTACCCATTTTCTTCAGAATTCTAATGAAGATATTTTTAGAGCTAATGCATTGAATTATTTAGAAGAATATGATTTAGATATTTTATCCGCATTTGAACCTTCAAGTATTCCTTATTTGCCTATAAAATGGGATATACCTTTTCCAGGTCCAGAAAATCCTGATTTTACATTTATTGACCTATTTGCTGGCATTGGTGGATTTAGAATAGGTGCTCAGGAGAATAATGGAAAATGTGTTTTTAGCTCTGAATGGGATAAATATGCAATGCTCACTTATGAAAAGAATTTTGGTGAGATTCCATTTGGTGATATAACTAAGATAAGCGCAAGTGAAATTCCAGACCACGATATTTTATTTGCAGGATTTCCGTGTCAACCTTTTAGTTATTCTGGACGAAATGAAGGCTTCAAAGATAAGACAAGAGGAACATTGTTTTTCGATGTTCTTAGAATTCTTGAGGAAAAAAGGCCTAAGATGTTTCTACTTGAAAACGTAAAAGGTATAATGTCACAGAATAAAGGAAAAACCTTGCAAATAATACTCGAATCCCTTGAGAATATAGGGTATCATATTAAATGGGAAATTTTAAAAAGCTATGACTTTGGGTTACCACAGATGAGGGAAAGATGGTATTGTGTTGGTTCAATAAATCCGATAATATTTGAATTTCCAGTTGGTAAAGCGAATAAACCTGCTCTGAAAGAAATAATTGATTTCAGCGAAAAAAGCCCTTTATTAGCATTATCTCAATTTGAAATGGAAAGAATTGATTTTCATTTTAAAAACGTGGGAAACGGTGTAGAGCGCGTAAAACACGATAATTCCAAATATGAACCTAATACTAAAAAAGGTAAACACGGTGTCTATTCATTTCAAAAAGCTGACGGTTCATTAAGATTTCACGTAGGAGACAGGTCAAAAACTCAAATACAAGAAGCCTTTTATTGTACGTTAAATTCATATTCACCTACAATTATTGCCAATCGTGTACCTAAACTTTGGGATTTGGGCAGGAAATTATCTATACTGGAATCAAAACGTTTACAGGGTTTTCCCGATGAATATGATTTTCCTGTTTCCGATAATCAGGCTTATAGGCAGTTAGGCAATAGTGTATCAGTTCCAGTAGTTCAAGCTATAATCCAAGAAATGAAAAAATATCTATGAGCAAACTAAGTCTTGAAACCGTCCTGCAAAGCTATAAAAACTTGGACGGGCACATTAATAATCAGATAATTGGACTACTCTCCGTTTTTATCAATTCAGATGTGAGTGGCATTATTCAGCCTAATCAAACTTATAGGGTTCCAATTAATATTTTAGCAAGTTATCTTCAGGAGCAATTCTATTTGGGTGAGAAAATTAAAGAATACCCCAATCTTGACTATTGGTATTTTCGATTATCTCAAAATTGGGTTGATAAGCTATTTGAATTAAATAATGAAAAACAGATTAACTTACTTGACCTCGCTGTATTTCTATTTAAGAATGAAAATTTTGAAAGTACCCCTGATGGTAAGGAACTCGTTCTAAAATTAAAAAACAGCCTTCGCCTACCGCAAAAGGTTTTTGATGAATTATTCTATTACAACCCAGGCAGTTTAGTCATAGACGTTAACACACCTGAATATTCGGCAAAAACATTTTTAAAAGTTTATAAACAACATTTTGGATTATCCACAGATGCTGCTACTATAAGTTTTGACAGTAATTCTTTCTTGGTCAAAAGTCATCCTGGCGAATTGTCAAGAGGACCATTCATTCAACCTTTATATTCTGCAATGTCTATTCAGGAATTACTATTACTTACAAAGTTTGACTTAGACCAATACTATCCTAAAATTGATATTCAGAACTTTAACCTATCAAAAAATATGAATAACAAAATCTTCTACGGTGCCCCTGGCACAGGAAAATCCTATAAGCTTGAACAAATACTTAAAAGTGTCCCGCAAGAGCAAAAGGAGCGCATTACCTTCCATCCGGATTTTGACTACGCTTCTTTTGTCGGTGGCTACAAGCCTGTTTCCGTAAAGAAGGAGGATGAAAGTTTTGATATTCAGTATAAGTTCGTCCCACAAGCTTTCGCTAATATATATGTTAGAGCGTGGAAAGATGCTAATCCTGAGAATAAGTATTATTTGGCAATTGAAGAAATTAATCGCGGCAACTGTGCGGAAATTTTTGGAGATATATTTCAACTTTTAGACCGTGATGCTAATTATACGGTTACACCATCTGAGGAGTTTCAAAAGCATTTAGAAGAAGAATTGGGAGCAGGACACGAGGGACTTAAAGACGGACTAAAATTGCCAAAAAATTTATACATATATGCCACGATGAACACGTCAGACCAATCACTATTCCCTATGGACAGTGCATTTAAAAGACGGTGGGATTGGGAGTATATACCTATTTGCTATGGCGAGACGACAGAAGAAGATAAACCGAATCCATCCTTTTCCTATTCCGTACAGCTTGATGACAATAGAAGTTTTAGCTGGAATGATTTTATTTCAAAAATAAATACGGAACATATTCAAAACCAGCCAACACTTGGTATGGACAAATGTATCGGCAATTATTTCATTAAGCCCAACGCAGATGGTGTAATCACTTTGGAAGCCTTTGTAAATAAAGTCCTGTTCTACCTCTGGAATGATGTATTTAAAGATGAAAAAAATGATGTATTTGCCGAAAATGAAGCTTATGAAAGTTATTTCCCTATAAAATCTAATGGCTTAAACAAACTTATAGCATTACTTAAGCGCATTGATGTAGAAATAGAAGAACACCCACAAAACGGTCAAGAAGAACAACAAGATGAAGTTATTAATTGAGGAACAAGAATATCCGGTTAAGCAGCTGGAAGCCCTCTTTGACGACTTCAAATTCTATAAACAGACTGGAAACAAAGGAGTAATCAAATCGGTTGGATACTACCACTCTTATAAAAATAACGAATTGGTATTTATGTTACCAAAGGTTTTTATGAAAGATGGTACGACTACCATATTTGGTTTAAATACACAGGAGTTATACGATACGCTTAAGGATACTTCCGTCAAACACGACCGGGACCTACAATGGTTGCGCGAACTATCTATATATTTTTACAATAGTCTTATTGAATACAACCGCAGATGGGAAAAGAACAGTCTGCTCAATCCATCTAAAACTTTTGAACTAAACACAAATATTGGCAGCAATAACTATTCATATCTCGACATTGTTTTAGCCTTTACAAATTTCTATAAAAGGAACAAAAACTTCATCTTACAGCATCACATTGAGCAGGTAACCAATAAGATAACGAAGCCAAAATGGGAAAGAACGGTGCGTAAGGCATTACCATTGATGACTGCATCTGGTACGCCAGTTTATTTAGGTATTCGCAATAAAAAGAAGGTGCGCAATTTAGAAGAAGAACTGATTACCTACTACTTCTCAATTCTCAACAAACTCAATAACGCACATCAGCTTAATCTAAAGATTGATAAGTCTTATAAACTTATAACTGGTTACAAATTTGACCAACTCTGCTTAGATGAATATGGATTGACCAAGTTGCGTAAAATTAAATATCGGTATTTCAATGATACGCTCAGAAGAATGTATCAGCTATGCGAACTTTATTTTTCCAATAACAGTAAGGCGAGTAGTAAAAAAGACAAAGAAGAATATCTCTGCGTGAATAACTACAACATCATATTTGAAGATATGATTGACAAATTGTTTACTGATACAGTAGCAAACGATGAATCCATACAGCACCTAAAGAAGAATCAGGATGGGAAGCTCATAGACCATATTTATGAAGACCAATCCATTATTGACCGCAGCAATATCTTTTACATAGGTGATTCTAAATATTACAAGCCAAATAATGAAGCAGGTAGTCTATCCAAATACAAACAGATTACCTACGCAAAGAATATCATTCAGTACAACATAGATTTATGGAATAAAGAAAATAGGTTTTATAATGACCAAATAGTTTATCGCGATGACTTGACGGAAGGTTATAATATTACTCCTAATTTTTTTATCTATGGTCATATAACGGCCAAAGACGATTTTACTAATCATCAAATTGAACCTAAATCAGATAAACCGCGGTGCTCATACCATTGGCAACATAGACTTTTCGACCGCGATACCCTGTTTGTACATCAATATTCTATCAACTTCCTTTTTGTTCTAAAAGCATACACGGCTTACAATCCAGCCAATTTGAAAAAGTTCCAACTGGAAGTGAAAAATATTTTTAGAAGTGGATTTATAGACTACTTCAATGACCCTGAATTAAGTCAATTCACGTTCTATCAGTCCAACATTGACGGCAAGCAAAAGGATGATTACATAAAAGACAACTTTAAAACACTCAACGGTAAATGTATCACAACCATTGATGGTAAATTGATTATTGCAAAACACGCAGAAGATGTAATCTTAGAAGGTTTTATTAAAGAGAATGCGGTACATTTTGAACTTATTGAAACTCTTCCTATAAAAAATTAAATTACTTCAGATATGGCCACCGAAGAACAAAAAGCAATGCAAGTAGAAAATTTTCTAAATAGAGCCTACAAGTTGGACAGGCGTATAAAGAGACCTTCCAAAGGAGAATATTACTCACTCACCCGTGCGGAACAAGATGGGAATGCTCAAAAAGAATTGGATATTTTAAAAAATAGAATAGAACAAGCCATTGACATTTTTTTCAAACAAAGGTTAAACCATAAAACCGAAGAACACCTCAGAATATTACTATCGCATAATGCAAGTGCTAAAAATAGTAACGATATCAATAATGTAGTTGAAAAAGGGCTACTACTTACCGAACCATTTAAATAACATAATGCTCTAACGCATATATAGAAATCCTATGTAGAACAACCAAAACCACCAACCAATGCAAGAACACATCAAATTTAACGCCCTAAACTTCAATTGGCCCCGCCGGCTATTGACCTTTTACGTATCGCTCCAGAAATCGGAAGGAGACGACACGATATATTATAAGAAGTTTCCAAAAAGTATTTCTGAGGTGTTCAGCAAGATAGAATTGGAAGGAGTAACCGAAATTTACACCACATTTACAAACCCTAAAGATGGTTTTAAACCCCTTAAAATTGACTTCAATAATGCCAATTTAAGTTTGTATAAACAATACCTGAATGCCCAAATCAGGAAATATTTTGATAATCTAAATATTATTAATCGGAAGAACCGTATCATCAAAGACAGGCAAGTTTGGGTACTAAATCAAGAATATCACAAGGACTATCATTGCTATGATAAATTCTCCATAAAAGTACAGATTGCAGAAATCTCAGACTATCCGGAATTAATAATCTCCTTTGATGGCACATCAAAAGTTTTAAAAAAATCGGTACAAGAAATTGAAAGTTCGCAACTCGTTAAAACAGCGGTTTATAGAAATCAAATTATAAATTTTCAGATGAACCGAGACACTCCTGAAAAAGAAACTTTCTTTAACAGTCTCATCCTAAATGAAATTTACCCAGTTCTTAATGGAAACTTGCAAAAAGAATTGGGTATACCCTTTCAGATTAAAAAAATAAAAAACCGATACACTGCCTATCTGGAAAAAATCCAAAAGTTCACCAAGGAATACTTATTTACCGAAGCCTTCAAACAAATATGCGATTTGAGGAGTGAGGAATTTATTGATGCCCCAATAAATCGGATTGGCCATATCCCAAAAGAGAAAGCTTTATTAGAATATGGCAAAGACAATTTTGGCAATAAACAAACCGGAATCTCTCCAAAACTCGAATTAAAGAATTATCGCCCCTATTCCCGACCTCCTAACCAAAATATCAAGTTTTTCTTTATCTATCACGCAGAACATAAGCCTCTTATCAAAAAATTATGGGATTATTTAAAAAAAGGAACTGGTTATTCATATAAGGGATTGAAAGAGTTTATAGATATTCCTGTCAATTCTGAACCAGATAATTTTATAGAATTCACGAATAAAGAAAACCCTCTTCCCCAAATAGAACAAAGACTTTATGAATTACAATGGGATAAATCAGTAGCTTATCTGGCATTTTATATTAGCCCCTACACCCGATTTGAATCCAACCCACAATTAAAGAATATTTATTATCGTATAAAAGAATTGTTCTTGGACGAGAACATTATGACCCAGGTTATAGATTTTGAGGATTTACAGCGCAACATTTCGGACTATCAATGGCACTTAAACAATATATCCTTAGCCATACACGCCAAACTGGGAGGAAAACCTTGGAAACTGGCCGTCACCGATAAAAAGGAGTTGATTATTGGTGTTGGAGCCTTTACCAATTTAGACCATAAGCATAGATATGTTGCAAGTGCATTTAGCTTCCAAAATAACGGCATCTTCAACAAGTTCGATTGTTTTTCCAAAGACCAGACAGAACAATTAGCAGGCAGTATATCCAAAGCTATACGTACTTTTTTTAACCAATCCGAAGCCGATAAAATTGTCATTCATTTCTATAAAGAAATGAGCAAGGAGGAATTAGAACCCATTCTACGGGTTATGAGCAAACTTAAACTTGAGAATAAGCCAATTTATATTTTAAACATCAATAAGACAGAAACCAAAGACATTATAGCCTATGACATTGATTCTGATAGTTTGATGCCATATTCCGGCACCTTCATCCGTTTAGGAGAACGAAATTTCCTGTTGTTTAATAATGGCCGCTTTGAAGAAGAAAAATTTTATCCTTCAGACGGTTATCCTTTCCCTATAAAGATTGGTTTGAGCAGTCCTACCCCAGATGCTTTCGAAGACGACAACGTCATTACAGAATTACTGACGCAGGCATTCCAATTCAGTAGATTATATTGGAAGTCTTTAAAACCCCAAAACGTACCCATCACTATAAAATATCCCGCAATGGTTGCACAGTTAGTCCCACGCTTCCAAACCGGTATCGAAGATGAATCAAAAGATAAACTATGGTTTTTATAAGCCTAAAAACATAAAATACAATCGAAATCTGTCGGCCAAAAAAACTTGCCAATAACAATAAAATATCTTGAAATAGTTGCAGAAATACTCCCACACTTTGACGGTAACTAAATACCTGAATTTGGACAAGATAACCTTTGGGTTCTGTAGCTTGTTTATTAATATTCAATGAAAAAACTTAAACCAAAATATAAAAGGTATCTACAAATGCGCAGTAGACGCCAAATGAAAAATAAAAAACGAAATGGCAATCCTCGTTCATTACGTCAATCAACTTCTGGTTTAATTCCTCGTAATCATACACTTAGTTTTATAGACGTTCCTACTCCTATAGTCTTTAAACTTCAATATGAACATTGTGAAGAAGTTATTAGCTATATTAATAAAATCAAAGGTATTGGCAGAAGCGGCAGACATATGAATATTATAATGGATGATATTATTGATATTGGCGAAGGCGCAATATCAATGTTATTATCGGTTATGGAAGAGCTTGTTAGGGAAGGAATCATATTTACAGGCACTAAACCAAAACAACCAATACCACGAGGGATTTTAGAGAAATCGGGGTTCTTTAAATTTGTAAAAGGAAAAATTGATGAAAGTAACAGTACAACTAAAAATACAATTTTAAATACGGGCGATAATCAAACCCCTCAATCGGAATTAGCTGAAGAAATTATTAAATCAATGGAGACTGTTTGGGGGCAAAAAGGTAGAAGCCCTTCCATTTATAGCTGTGTATTTGAAATGATGAGAAATGCTTGTGACCACGCTTTCAAAAATGAGAATCAAATTAGATGGCATTTTGCATTAAGTCATTCCGAAATTGACAATTTGGTTAAGTTTTCTTTTGTAGACAATGGGAAAGGAATAATAAGAACATTTACTGAAGGAATTTTGAAAAATTTCTTAAATTTATTTAATGACAATCTTGATATAGTAGAAACAGCATTTACGAATGGTATTGCCTCTCGTACTGGTTTATCGTGGAGAGGCAAAGGACTCCCTACAATTTATGAGAACTATGATGATGGTCATTTGAATAATCTTGTTGTCATCTCTAATAATGTTTATATAGATTTTGATAGAAAAATTAGGCACAAACTTAAGAACTCCTTCTCAGGCACATATTATTATTGGAAAGTTGACCAAAGTTGTACAAAAGAGTGTTTTGAAATTAAGAATTAAAAAAAATGGTAGAAATAAATATATACGAGGATTTTACTGATACTCCTGGAGCAAGAACTTATGAGGATGGGGAATTTTCTGGACAACAGTTTTTTGATAAATTATTGTTGCCGAAATATGAAGAAGCAGTAAATAAAAATGAAAAACTACAAATAAATCTGGATGGTACCAATGGCTATGCAAGTTCATTTTTAAATGAAGCATTTAGTCGGTTAGGTAATAAATTTAATCCAGAAACTGTATGGAATAATTTAATTCTAATTTCAAACGAAGTTCCAAAATACATTGATAAAGTAAAAGAATCCATTTATGAAAAAAGGAAGTAATATTTTTATCAACCTGATATTCTTTCTTGGTGGTTGTCTAATAACTTATTTTGCTCTTCAATATTCCTACTTTAATATTAATACAGAAGTAAATGTAGTTGAGACTTTATTAAGTCTAATTATAGCATTAATTGGTTTATATATAGCCATTTCCATTCAAAAGAAGTATAACAAAAATCAAAGTCTTCACTCTATTGTTCAAAGCAAAATGGATAATATTTGGAATGGTTTTTCAATATTTGATAATCAATTGAATGATCAAAACACTATTCAACTTAAAATTGTAACAAAATCTTTCAAGAGTTTATACAAAGAACTTAACAACCTAAAAATAGTATTTACCACATTTAATTTGAATGCTACTTGTATTAATAAATTAGAAAAAAGTATGGAAGCATTTGACACTTTAATTACAAGTGATTTGCCAATTTCCAATAACGTTATTAAACTTTCAAATCACAAAACTGTTATTAAAGACCAGTCAAATTTAATTCATCAAGATATAGTTAATTCTCTGAAAGAAATAAACGATATCCTTTAAGCCACCGCACAGCCACTTGCTTCCAGTCGGTTCTTTTCGCTCGTTCGTGCCTCACTCTCTACAATCACCCACTTCCATCAACGCGCAGCAAGAGTACTCCTTCAATCGGTTCCGTTGCTCTCCACCTCATTCAGTCCTACACTTGATGTTTCAACTCCTGTGAATCATCATAATCGCACAGCCTGTGCATCGATTAATTTGTATATTTGTAGCACTTTATGAAATTACTCTTTTCCATATCAATGTCAACACTATTCCTTTTTCAGGGAATTAGCCTTGATATGGACTTTTGTGGACCAATAAAAGAAATTTCAAACATCATTACCCATTATCAAGACCATAAAATGTATGGCGACTCTTTCCTTGAATATGTAGTTGAAGATTACATTGACAATGATGCAAAAAATGAAGGGCATCATAATAACCCAGATAAGGAGAATACACCAGTTCATTCCCATCATCAATGTTGTCATCCTTTAGTGTTATTTATTACGAACAACAATTCGGCCCTAATCAATCGACTAAAGTTTGAAGATAAAGAGCCGTTCAATTTATATACAGTTAACTTATATTCCAGATATCTGGAATCTCTCTTCCAACCCCCGCGAGTATAATTCAGTTTTTTTAAGGATAGCTATATCCTAACGTGATGCTTCTCAAGATAGGCATTGCTTTATAAAAGCGTTGCATCTATTCGCATCGTAAGTTTTAAACTGAATTAATACATTTTCTATGATTAACAAAATCATTTCATTTTCCATTAATAATAAATTTATTATTGGCTTATTTATAGTGGCACTTGTTGGTACGGGCATTTGGTCTATGGCCACTATAAACTTGGGTTCTGTACCCGATATAACAAACAACCAAGTACAGGTAATAACCGTGGCCCCAAACTTGGGGACAGAAGATATAGAACAATTTGTTACCTATCCCGTAGAATTGGCAATGGCCAATCTTCCTGACGTCATCGAGCTGCGTTCAGTATCCCGTTTTGGGCTGTCCGTGGTTACCATTGTTTTTAAGGACGAGGCAGGCACTTATCTGCCACGGCAATTGGTACAGGAGAAATTAACCGAAGTTGCCGGAGAAATCCCCGAAGGTTTTGGCACACCTTTTATGGCACCCATAACAACAGGTCTGGGCGAAATTTTTCAATATACCTTAAAAGTGACAGAAGGCTATGAAGACAAATATGACGCAATGGAGCTTCGTACCATCCAAGATTGGATTGTAAAACGCCAAATGGCTTTAGTGCCAGGCGTAGTCGAGGTCAATGCTTTTGGAGGTTATGTAAAACAATATGAAGTTGCCATAAATCCTGATAAACTAAAAAGTTTTGGCATTACAATGAATCAGGTTTTTGAAGCTCTTAAAGTGAACAATGCTAATACCGGTGGTGCTTACATTGAAAAAAACCACCAAGCCAATTTTATCCGTGGCGAAGGGCTGGCTCGAAGTATCGCCGATTTGGAAAACACGGTTGTGACCACTCAAAATGGAAGCCCTGTCTTGGTAAGGGACGTTGCCGAAAAAGTGGGCTACGGAAACCAAGTGCGTTATGGTGCATTTACCCAAGACGGTCACGAATCCGTAGGTGGACAAATTTTAATGCTGAAAGGCGAAAGCCCAGGCGACGTGATTGAA
Source organism: Aequorivita marisscotiae (assembly GCF_029814825.1). Lineage (NCBI taxonomy): Bacteria > Pseudomonadati > Bacteroidota > Flavobacteriia > Flavobacteriales > Flavobacteriaceae > Aequorivita > Aequorivita marisscotiae. The sequence goes on from NZ_CP122379.1 coordinate 2,934,847, forward strand.
AATGTGGAAAAGCGTATTGTAGAAATTCAAAAATCCCTGCCGGAAGGTGTTTATATTGATGCTTTTTTAAGCCGAAGTGAACTTATTGAGGCAACCACAAGTACCGTTAAAAACAATCTAATAGAAGGAGCCCTAATCGTCATATTTGTTTTGGTCTTACTTTTGGGAAGCTTCCGTGGTGGCTTGATAGCAGCTTCGATAATCCCTTTATGTCTATTATTTGCATTTATTTTGATGAAACAATTTGGCATTTGGGCAAATTTAATGTCCTTGGGTGCGATCGATTTTGGAATTATTGTAGATGGAGCGGTGATTATCGTGGAAGGAGCGGTTTTCCACATTCATCAACGGATGAAAAAATCCACAACCGCCATCAACCAAGCTGAAATGGATGAAATCGCCTATGATTCTTCAAGTAAAATGATGAATTCTGCCTTCTTCGGTCAACTAATTGTTCTTATAGTTTTTACACCGATTCTTTTTTTGACCGGTGTGGAAGGGAAAATGTTCCGGCCAATGGCATTTACATTTGGTTTTGCCGTTTTAGGAGCGATTATCCTTTGTCTTACCTACGTGCCAATGATGTCATCATTATTTTTAAAACCTGCTAAAAATCAAAATAGTTGGTTCGCCAAGTTTGAAAACAAGATTGATAGGTTCAGTGATAAAATTATGGATGTTCTGAATCGTATCTATCTGCCTATATTAAATTTTGCACTTCGCTTTCGGGCAGGTGTGGTTATAGGCGCGGTTTCCTTGCTTTTGATTTCAGGATTTATTTTCAGCAATATGGGAGCAGAATTTGTCCCTAAATTTGATGAAGGCGATATTGCATTTCAAGCATTGATAAAACCGGGGAGCAGTCTTACAGAATCTATTGAGGCTTCAGAGAAACTTCAGAAGTTAATCAATGAGTTTCCGGAAGTAAAAACAGTAGTTTCTAGGATTGGTGTGGCCGAAATACCGACAGACCCGATGCCTATGGATATTGCCGATAGTTATATTATTCTTGAAAAAGATAAGAGTAAATGGACTTCCGCAGATAGTAAAGAAGAACTGATAGAAAAAATACAGGAAAAAATTTCAGTAGTTCCCGGCGTAAATTTCGTGTTTACCCAACCTGTAGAACTTCGTTTTAATGAGTTGCTAACTGGAGTCCGTGAGGACGTGGCAATCAAATTGTACGGAGAAGATTTGGATGTGTTGGCAGATAAGGTACAGGAAATCGCAGCGGTAATACGTGAAGTGCCGGGTGCAGCAGACCTTAACGTAGAGGCTACAAGCGGTTTGCCACAAATGACAGTAGTGTATAACCGCGCAAAAATGGCGCAATACGGTGTAACCGTGGATAAATTGAATGATTATGTAAGTGCCGCCTTTGCAGGCGAAAGGGCAGGTGTGATTTTTGAAGGCGAAAAGCGTTTTGATGTGGTCATCAGGTTGGCAGAGGACTTTAGACAAGACATCAATAGTTTAAAAAATCTTTACATAGACCTGCCGAACGGTGCTCAAGTGCCTCTAAAGGAAGTTGCGGATATCAGTTATAAATCCGGGCCAATGCAAATTTCAAGAGACAACACTATGCGTCGTATATCTGTGGGTGTAAATGTTCGTGGACGCGATGTAAAATCGATGGTCGAGGAAATTCAGCAAAAACTGGAAACGGAAGTGGAATTGCCACCAGGTTATTACGTCACTTATGGAGGATCATTTGAAAACCTGCAACGTGCATCAGACCGATTGATGATAGTAGTGCCCATCGTTCTACTAACAATATTTATCCTGCTTTATTTCGCTTTAAATTCATTTTCACAGGCTTTGATGATTTATATGGCAGTGCCTTTGGCGGCAATAGGCGGGGTTTTCATTTTGTTGATCCGTGGAATGCCTTTCAGTATTTCGGCAGGGGTCGGGTTTATCGTACTCTTTGGAGTAGCGGTTTTAAACGGTCTGATACTCATAAACAAATTCAATGAACTAAAAGAAAGTGGAATGACAGATTTAAAAAAACGTATATACGAAGCTACGCACGAACGTTTACGTCCCATTTTATTGACTGCCATTACCACAATTATGGGCTTTATCCCAATGGCGGTTTCCACCTCTGGTGGTGCAGAAGTACAGCGACCATTGGCAACAGTAGTCATTGGAGGAATGCTTACGGCAACATTTTTGACCTTGGTGGTTATTCCTATTCTTTACTATTGGCTGGAATCGAGAAAGGAACGAAACAATACAAAGGGGGATATAAGCTATGTCAACAGGTCAACAAACATTATAACGGTATTATTGATGGTTGGAGGTTTGATGGCTTCTGGTACTTCATTTGCCCAAGACAATAGTCAAGATGGTACAATTCCAAAGACCTTGACCATTGATGAGGCCATTGCTATGGCAAAACAGAATTATCCTACGCTCAAGGAAAGCCAGGCATTTATTGAACGGGAAAAGGCGATGAAAGGCACCAGTTTTGACCTTGGTAGTACGGAAGTATTCACTGGCAAGGAAGAATATGGCAATAACCTACCCGGAATACAAACAACCGTTGGTGTGCAACAGGGAAATATTGATTTGCTTTCCGGGTTTTCAAAATCGAAATTTTACAAAGAACGTATTGCCTTGGGAGAAAAGTTTTTTGTGGCAAGTGAACAACAGTTGGTGCGTAATGTGATGCAGGCGTATGACCAAATTAATTATTACAAGGCACAGTTGCGTTTTGCTGACCAATTGGACAGTACTTATGCCAATTTTAAGAACGCTGCCCAACTTAGGTATGACACAGGAGAAACAGGCAAGTTGGAGTTTATTGCAGCCTCTTCCGAATTTCAGCAGATACAAGTATTAAAACAACAAGCTTTCGATGATATTGAAATCGCCAAACGTGCCTTAAAGCAATATTTGGGAACCGATGAAAACATCGAGACGGTTGATGGCGTTTACGAGCCATTGGATTTTATGGCTACATTAGATTCAACTTCAGTGGCAAATAATCCAATGTTGCAATATGCCTTGCAAAATGCCGAAGTAAGCAAGGCAAACGTGGGTGTCGAAAAATCCCAATTTCTACCTAAATTTAGTTTATCGTATGGCAGGCAGGTTGTAGATGATGTTTCAGGCTTCAACACCTATCAGGCGGGTATTAGCATTCCGCTATGGTTTTTTCCGCAGAAGTCAAGGGTAAAAGCAGCAAAGGCAGACGCAATGGTAGCAGAGAATCAATATTTGGAGCAAAAGGCGGTTACAGAAAGTCGCGTGTCGCAATTGACCAAATCCCTTGAAAAAACAAAGAAGATTTTGCAATATTACGAAGAAGGCGCACTATTGTTGGCAGAACAGCAAATTACCACAGCGCAATTGGCATCCAAGGAAGGCGAAATAGATTATGTCAATTATATCACAATTCTCAACAGTGCCATCAGGATAAAACAAAACCATTTGCAATACATAAACCAGTTTAACCAACAATCCATTGAGATACAATATCAATTGGGCAATTTATAATCTTAAAAAAAGAAAAATGAAGAATATATTATTAGTAAGTACCGTATTATTTACACTTATGTTTATGAGTTGTAATGATGCCCCAAAATCTGAACTTGGGCATAACGAAGCCGAAGGCGTATCAAAAACCAATGAAGCTGGGGAAGATGCACACGGCGATGAAGGCCACAATGAAGGAGAAGAAGAAGGTCACAGCGAGGAAGAAGGCGTTGTGGAACTTACAAAGCAACAGGCCGAAACCATAGGTTTGGAAATGAAACCTTTGGAGGAACGCAATTTAGGGAACAACATTAAGGTAACGGGAACGCTGGAGCTTTTCCCACAGGACAAGGCGAACATAAGCCCGTTTGTTGGTGGAAATGTGAGTGCCATAAAAGTAATACCCGGAGATAACGTAAGCAAAGGTCAAGTGCTGGCATATATAGAACACCCGGATATCATTGCAATGCAACAGGACTATCAGGAAAAAAATGACGAACTGGTCTTTTTGAAACAGGATTTTGAACGCAAGCAGACGCTTTATGACAAAGGCGTTTCTTCGGGAAAGGAATTTCAAATGGCTCAATCAAAATTTCGTTCCACAACATCCAGCGTCAATGGTTTGAGGGCCCAATTGAAACTGTTGGGCATTAATCCCGACAAAGTGGCGGAAGGTCAAATATATTCCGCTGTTCCCATTACCACGCCAATAAGTGGATACGTGGCAGAAGTAAATATAAGTTTGGGCGATTATGTGGGCGCACAATCCAAAATGTTCTCAATAAGCGATAACTCAAAAATTTACGTCAATTTTAAAGTATATGAAAAGGACATATACCAAATAGAGAAAGGGCAACAGATATATTTTTCCACGGCCTCTCGCCCAGATGAACTGCTTAAAGCAACCGTTCGGTCTATAGGTAAAACTTTTGAGACAGACCCAAAAGCCATAGAAGTTCTTGCTGATATAGAAAACAAGGATAAAAATCTTTTGCCAGGTATGTATGTGGAAGGGCGCATAGTGCAGGGCGAGAAAAAAGGTTTCGCTATTCCTGAAGCTGCTATCATAAAAGAAGGCGAGCAATCCTTCATTTTCATTTTGGATGAAGACGAAGAAATGGAAGCGGGCAAAATGAAATTCAAAATGATACCCGTAACGGTTGGTATTACTGATTTAGGCTTTGTTGAAGTCAATCTTCCTGCCGAAGTTTCAAAGGATGCCAAAGTTGTCATAAGTGGAGCTTATAACCTGTCTTCGGAAATGGTTAAAGGCGAACTGGAACACGCACATTAATTCAATCACCATCAAAGATTTTGATTCCGGGTTTGTTTATCGTCTTAATAAGTTAGTTAAAAATTAAAAAACAGGCTCGGTTCAAAATCGATTAAAAATTTAAAAAAATGAAGGAAATAAAAGCATTTATAAAACCGAACCGGATCCAAAGGGTAATTGAAGCTCTTGCTGATAGTGGTTTTAAAAGTATGACCCTGTCACAAGCAGAAGGCACGGGCGCGTTCAAGGCAAAAGGCGCAAGACCGTCGCTGGATTTTCACGTAACAGATAGTCCAGTGGTCAAATTGGAATTGGTCTGTCAAAATGAGGAAGCCCAAGCGGCCATTGAAACAATTATAGCCAACGCCAAAACCGACGGGCCTGGAGATGGTATAATTTATATAGCTAATATAGAAGATGCGTTTCACATTAAAACAGGAGATTCCTTAAAACGTTACGACCTGTAATTCTCTTTCTAAACAAATGGAAAAAATAGTTCAATTTTTAGAAAGCAAAGGAATACGACCTACAGCTATGCGCCTTATGACCTATAAGCGGTTGGCAGAGTTGAATGTTGCCATCAGCCTTGGCGATTTGGAAAAAGATTTTAAGATCAGTGAAAGAAGTACCCTGTTTAGGACTATGAAAGCGTTTGAAGAAAAAGGGATTGTGCATCAAATCGAGGATGGGACAGGGGTTATAAAATACGCCCTTTGCGAAGAAAATTGTGAATGCGAGGTCGGCAACGACCTTCATTTGCACTTTCATTGCAACAATTGTAATGAAACGGTCTGTTTAACAGAGCATAAAATCCCTCACATCAACTTGCCTGATGGCTATATCACGGAGGACATTAACTTGGTGGTAAAGGGTATTTGCGAAAAATGCAGTGGCAATTTGGATTAAACGTTTGGTTTTTAAATTCAATTATCATTTATAAATAGTGAGCAATGATAACAATCTATAAAAAAGAGGCTACTGTATATATGGTAGCAGAGAATAAGCTGGATGCCAAGGATTATGAAAACTTGATACCGGTCTTAACAGAACACATAAATGCATATCAGGAAGTGTTCTGGTACATTGAAATGCAAAATTTTGAAGGTTGGGCAGCAGAGACATACTGGAAGGGAATTGAATTATACCTTCCGAATGAAAAGCATTTAAAGCGAGTTGCTTTGGTGGGCAGCGTTAAATGGCAAGAGCAATTTACCGAGGTATTGCTTCCTTTTTCAGAAGCTCATATAAAATTTTATAAGACCGAAGAAAAAGACGATGCCAAAGAGTGGATAAAATAAAAATAAAAAATGGAAAAACTACAACTAAAAATACCGGTCATCCTTCCGCAAGTTCCTAACGAAAAAGATTCTTGTGTTGAAAGGCTTATTCAAAAACTACAAGCTAAAGAGGGCATCGAAAAAGTGCACATTGCCGATGCAAACGGAGCTGATGTGCCAAAGCTCTGTTTTCATTATGACCCAGATATCATTTCCATTGACCGCATTCAATCCCTCGCCGAAAGTACTGGTGCCGAGATTACCGAAAAATACGGGCATTTGCTCATTGAAGTTAAAGGAATCAGACACACAAGACAGGCTCGTTCCATAGAGAGAAGCCTTTTGGCAATCAATGGAGTTTTGGAAGCTTCCGTTTCAGGCTCTGGAATGGTACGACTTGAGTTTGATAAAAAGCAAACAAATTTTGATGAAATAAGCAAACAAATTGAAAAGGAAGACCTTCAGGTTCAACGCAGTGCTTCAAACGAAAATGATTACACCGAAGCATCCAAAAAACAAGAGCGTTCAAAGAAGGAAGAGACTAAAGAGCAAACTTCCACCGAGGGACACGAGCACAAAGAAGGCGAGACCCACGAGGAAGGAGAAGAGCACGCCCACGGTGGTATTTTCGGTAAAAATACGGAGCTTATTTTTTCCATTATCTGTGGGGCACTTCTCGGAATAGGTTTCGGCCTTTCCTATGTGGAATCCATCCCAGATTGGGTCAGTCTTACTTTATACATTGGTGCTTACTTTTTCGGTGGTTTCTTTACGGCCAAGGAAGCAGTACAGACGGTTGCCAAAGGCGGTTTTGAAATTGACTTCTTAATGCTGGTTGCCGCCATTGGTGCAGCCATTCTGGGAGAATGGGCAGAAGGTGCATTGTTATTGTTCCTGTTTAGTTTGGGGCACGCCCTTGAACATTATGCAATGGAAAAGGCCCGAAAGTCCATTGCGGCACTGGCAGATTTAGCACCAAAAACAGCATTGCTGAAAAAAGATGGTAAGACAGAAGAAGTCGGGATTGAAAAATTAAGTATAGGCGATATCATTGTGGTCAAACCCAACAGTAAAATATCTGCCGATGGTGTTGTGGTCAATGGAAAAAGCAGTGTCAACCAAGCACCTATCACAGGGGAAAGTGTACCTGTGGACAAAATTCCTGTGGAAGATACGGGCAAGGACTATTCGGCAGACGATGATATCAAGGACGAAAACCGCGTTTTTGCCGGAACTATCAACGGTAATAATACTTTGGAAATAAAGGTAATCAAAGAAGCCAAAGACTCTACGCTGTCCCGACTGGTCAAATTGGTCAACGAGGCACAGACCCAAAAATCCCCCACCCAACTTTTGACCGACAAGTTTGAAAAATACTTTGTACCATCCGTACTGATATTGGTTGGTATCCTACTCTTTGCCTTTTTGGTCATTGATGAACCGTTTAGTGCCAGTTTTTACCGTGCAATGGCAGTATTGGTAGCCGCCAGCCCTTGTGCACTCGCCATTTCAACACCAAGTGCGGTATTAAGCGGTGTGGCACGGGCAGCACGGGGCGGTGTACTTATCAAAGGTGGGCGACCGCTTGAGGATTTAGGGGTCATTACCGCTTTGGCTTTTGATAAAACGGGCACACTTACCGAAGGCAAGCCCAAACTTACCGAAGTAGTACCACTGGGGAATATTGAAGAAAATGAACTGTTAAAGATAGCCGTTGCCGTTGAAAACTTGAGCGACCACCCTTTGGCCAAAGCCGTCGTAAGGGATGGGAAAGAGCGTCTGAAAGGTACTGATATTACCGATGCGTCAGATTTGGAAGCGGTTCTCGGAAAAGGTATCAAAGCTTCTTTGGGCAAGGATAAAATCTATATAGGAAACCTTGACTTGTATGAAGACCTCGATGAAGCAAAACCATCCGAAGATATATCGAATAAAGTAAAAGAACTTGAAGGTGGTGGAAATACCACAATGCTCATAAGAAGGAACAAAGAATATATAGGTATCATCGCCCTGATGGATACCCCACGGGAAGCGGCCAAGGAAACCCTTAAAAAATTAAAGGAAATCGGTATTAAGCGGATGATAATGCTAACTGGCGATAATCAAAAGGTTGCCGATGCCGTTGCTAAAGAAATTGGGTTGACCGATGCCTGGGGAAGCCTGTTGCCAGAGGAAAAGGTAGATGCCATTAAAAAATTAAAAGAACAGGAATCCAAAGTCGCAATGGTAGGCGACGGTGTGAACGATGCCCCTGCAATGGCAAACAGCACCGTAGGTATCGCAATGGGTGCAGCGGGCAGTGATGTGGCATTGGAAACAGCTGACATTGCCCTAATGGCCGATAAACTGGAAACCCTGCCCTTTGCCATAGGTTTGAGCAGGAAGGCAAAGACCATTATCAAGCAAAACCTTTGGGTCAGTCTTGGTATTGTTGCCCTGCTTATACCCTCAACCATTTTTGGGCTTGCCAATATCGGTATTGCGGTGGTAGTCCACGAAGGCTCAACACTACTTGTGGTATTCAATGCCTTAAGGCTTTTAGCGTATAAAAAATAAATTTAGTAAAAAAGATTGCTTTTTGAATCAATGCTAAAAATGACAAAGACGGAAAAAACACTTTTAAACCGAGGGATTCGACCTACTCAAATGAGGTCGAAGATATACAAGTTCCTGAAAAGGAAACAAAGTGCCATGTCCTTTTCCGATTTGAAAAAGGCGTTTGTTCAAAAGAGCGAAACCAATAAAACAGCAAACAGAACTACCTTTTATCGCAATCTCAAGATTTTTGAGGATAAAGGGTTGATTCATCAGATTAATGATGGTGTAGGAGTGGCAAAATATGCGATTTCTGATGAAAATGCCAAAGGTAAATACGGTACAGATTTACATATGCACTTTCATTGTACCGTTTGTAGGAAAACCATCTGTTTACCAAATAAAATATCGGAAGAAAGCCTGCCAGACGATTATGAAGTGAACGATGTGAACTTGGTTTTGAAAGGAATATGTGAAAAATGCAGGAAAAAATAACAGGTGGGAGTACTTGAACCTTGAACCCTTGCGCCCAATGGTCCAGTTCAGGTTTCTTTCACCCTCTTTAACTAAAAAATATGGCAGAATTAAAAAAATCATTGGGAACACTTCGACTCACTTTTTATGGCGTTGGCACCATTGTGGGCGCAGGAATTTACACGGTAATCGGCGCAGCAGCTGGACAAGCGGGAACAGACCTCTGGTTAAGTTTTATCTTTGCTGCCATTGCAGCAAGTGTGTCGGCAATGTCTTATGCTGAATTATCCTCAACCTATCCGAATGCGGGTGCGGAATTTATTTTTGTACGCAAGGCGTTTCCTAAGATTGATATTCCGTCTTTTCTCACGGGCTGGACGATTGCGTTCCACAGTTCGGCCACCATTGCAGCGGTGCTACTGGCTTTTTCAGGCTATTTCAACACTTTTTTTAGTATTCCTTCCCTACTTGTCAGTTATGGTGTTTTGGTTATGCTCTCGTTGATAAGCATTACGGGCATCAAGAAATCATCTACCGCTAATATCATTATGGTTAGTATTCAGCTCTTGGGATTGTTCCTTCTTATAGCGTTCGGACTTTTGGAAACAGGCCCACCAAAAGCAGCATTTTTTAAAGTTGAATCCTTTTCCGGTACTTTGGCAGCAACGGCTACCTTGTTTTTTGTTTATACTGGCTTTGAACATATGGCGGCTTTGGGTTCAGAGGTAAAAAACCCTGGCAAGACAATTCCTCGTGCCTTTCTATTGACAATGGTTTTTACAACCGTCATCTATTTGCTCATATCTTTTACGGTACTCAACATTGCCGACCCGTCAGAACTGGCAAAAGTGGATTCGCCACTTTCACTTGCGGCATCCAACCTCAACAGTTGGTTGCCCGTTGCCTTGGCCGTAGCAGCACTTTTCGCCACTGCAAATGCGGCTTTTAGTGGTATAATTTCTATTAGCAGGTTGCTTTTTGGAATGGCAAGCGTAGGCGAACTACCAAAATTTATGACCAAAACCAATGCACAGAAAGTTCCGTGGGCAACTACCCTTGTAGTTATGGTAGCAGTTGCTGGATTTATATTGTTGGGCGATATCAAAATCGTAGCGGGAATGTCATCTTTGGGTGCATTGCTTGTTTTTGTTGCCGTGAACATTGCACTTATCGTATTGCGTTTCAAAGCACCCAATAAAGAAAGACCATTCAAAGTTCCTTTATCCATTGGAAAAGTTCCAGTATTGCCCATATTGGCGATACTCATTAGTTTGTCCTTGGTAATTCAATATGATTGGGAAGTATATTCAGCATTTGTGGGAGCTATTGCAGTAGGCATTATCTTGGATTATTTTTTGGACAAAAAGTCAAAAGATGAAATAGACCCTGAAAAAGAAAAGGAGCTTTTTAACCATTAATCTAATGTTATGGACTGGATGTTTGAAGATTTTAAAACCGAACTGGATAACCTAAATCCTTACGAAAATGGTAACGCGATCATTGAGTTTGACGATACTAAAACGAATGAAGGTGAAAATTGAGGAAGCAATTAATGCAACAAATTACAAGGTAACAAGAAAAAATAAAAATCAATGGAAGCTATATTAAAATCAGAAATTACCTGTCCAAACTGCGGACACAAAAAAGTAGAAGATATGCCAACAAATTCCTGTCAATTCTTTTATGAATGCGAGAAGTGTAAAACTGTTCTAAAACCAAAAGAAGGTGACTGTTGCGTTTACTGTTCTTATGGTTCTTTGCCCTGTCCTCCTATCCAGTTAACAAGAAAAGATGAATGCTGATGCAAATGCAATTCCTGTGCATAACCTTTTAAAGTATCTTTAAAGAAAATTTTAATAAAATGAAAGCAGCTACATCCCGGCCCTTAAGCCCAAAAGTTAATAAAGAAAAAACAGGCTGGAAAACCCACTGGGACCTTCTGCTTGCCTTGCTGATTTTGGTTATACTGTTAACATTGGAATATGGGTTTAACCTCGACATACCCACTATACCTTTATTGGCAATTAACCTCATTGCTTATATTCTCGCCGGAAGAAAAGTTTTAGATCTCGCTTGGCGAAAGTCAAAAAGAGGCGATTTCTTCAATGAATTTGTATTGATGAGTGTGGCAACAATCGGCGCATTCATCATTGGAGAATATGAAGAAGGTGTTGCCGTAATGGTATTTTACCAAATAGGCGAATGGTTTCAGGACTCGGCAGTTAAGCGCGCCAAAAGAAGCATTAAAGCCTTGCTTGATATAAGGCCTGATGAAGTTATCGTTCTAAGAAACGGAAAATCACAGGTTATACATCCTTCAGAAGTAGAAATAGGAGAAAAGATACAAGTGAAACCTGGTGAAAAGGTTGCCTTGGATGGTGATCTCATTTCTGAAAAAGCCTCTTTCAACACTGCGGCATTAACAGGGGAGAGCAAACCAGATACCAAATATAAAGGTGAACAGGTACTGGCCGGGATGATCAATCAAAATACACTTGCAGAAGTAAAGGTAACCGCCCTGTTTAGGGATAGTAAACTCAGCAAAATCTTGGAAATGGTACAGGATGCCACCGCACGTAAATCACAGACCCAACTCTTCATATCCCGTTTTGCCAAAGTATATACCCCAATCGTATTTTTCCTTGCACTGGCACTTTGTGTAACCCCAATATTTTTTGTGGATGATTATGTGTTTCGGGAATGGTTTTATCGTGCCTTGGTATTCTTGGTGATCAGTTGCCCCTGTGCATTGGTTGTTTCCATACCTCTGGGCTACTTTGGAGGTATCGGCCTTGCTTCCCGAAATGGAATCCTGTTCAAAGGCGGAAACTATTTGGATGTTATGACCCAAGTAAAAACAGTGGTGATGGACAAAACAGGCACCTTGACCAAAGGGGTCTTTAAAGTTCAGCAAGTAGTACCCGAAGGAATTGAAAAAGAAGAACTGATCAAAGTAGCAGCAGCTTTGGAAAAGAACTCGACCCATCCCATAGCCATAGCTGTAACGGATTATGCCGATAATAAACACCAAGGCCTACAAACTTCAAACATTGAAGAAATAGCAGGACACGGCTTGAAAGGCATCGTTGGTAATAAGGAAGTATTGGCTGGAAACCTTAAACTTTTAAAGAAATATGACATAGCTTATCCTGCCGAAGTCGAACAGATTGTAGATACCATAGTGGTATTGTCCATTGATAATAAGTACGCCGGTTATATCACTATTGCCGATGAAATAAAGGAAGATGCATATCAGGCCATCAAGGAAATGCACCGTCTAAACATAAAAACCGTAATGTTATCTGGTGATAAACAAACAGTGGTAGATCAGGTGGCAAAAGTTTTGGGAATTGATGAAGCTTATGGTGGACTGCTTCCGGACGAAAAAGTGGAGAAAGTGGAGGCTCTTAAAAAAGAAGGAGTAAAATTGGCCTTTGTAGGCGATGGTGTTAACGATGCTCCGGTTATTGCCCTCGCCGATGTTGGTATTGCAATGGGCGGTCTCGGTAGTGATGCCACCATCGAAACAGCAGATGTAGTTATTCAAAACGACCAGCCGTCAAAGATCGTTGCAGCAATAAAGGCGGGTAAAATCACCAAAAACATTGTCTGGCAAAATATCATTCTCGCTATGACAGTCAAAATTATAGTACTTGCATTAGGTGCAGGCGGTGTTGCTACTTTATGGGAAGCCGTTATCGCAGATGTGGGTGTAGCTCTTTTAGCTATATTGAATGCTGTGAGAATACAACGGAAGGATTTATAACATCCGCATACTTATCTTGGCTTCAAAAAGATTGTTTTTCTCGAACGAAAAAAATGTTCCTTGCTCTGGCGGTTGTTGCTATGTTCGCTTCAAAAACTTAATAGACAACCCAGATGTCATTTATAAATTGCTCATTCCTCTACTGATATTTTTATTGTGATATTTTTTATTGGTCAAATCCTCAGGCAAATCCCTAAAGTTTAGCTATTCAGACAGGGTAAGCCTGACATTAACTACTACGACAAGAAATTCACCTATTTCATTAGCCATTGCCGTTTCTGCTTTTTTTTATGAACCATTAATAGCATTATCATTAATTATTGAACCATTGGTTGAACTTCCAGTTTGGTTTTGACATCACAAATCATATTGTATTATTGTGCTTAATATACTGACCCTAATTTCCTCACCACTAAAGCTAACCTTATTCCTTCTATAGCGGAATTAGATGATTCCAATTTAAGGAAAAAAACCCACCGCACAGCCATTTGCTTCCAGTCGGTTCTTTTCGTTCGTTCGTGCCTCACTCTCTACAATCACCCACTTCCAGCAACGCGCAGCAAGAGTACTCCTTCAATCGGTTCCGTTGCTCTCCACCTCAATCAGTCGCACCCTTGCTTTTTCCCACGCGCATCCAAACGCAGGTAAAGCGGTGTTCGTCAGTCCTTCCGCTTTGTTCCGCAAAAACATATCTGCAAGGGTAAAATGAACTCCCTGCGGTCGCCCTTGCATATACCGTTCACTTGCCAGGTGTCTTGCGCTCCAGTGGGTGCTCGCCACCTGCCGTTCACTTGTTTTGCTTCACACGCTACTCTCCTTCCTCACCCGTGGCTACTCCATCCCCCCAAACCCTAATAAGGTGTTCGCTGCGCTCACCACTTTTTTTATTGGGGGTCTGCCGCCACTTGTTAATTGTGCGAGCCTGCGGGTCGCTTCGGGCTGATCGGGCTGTCACGTTTTTTGCAATCCGCCATTTGCTTTCAGTAGGTTCTTTTCGTTCGATCGTGCCTCTCTCTCTACAATCACCCACTTTCAGCAACCCGCGCAAGAGTAGCTCATTCTCTCCACTACACGAGCCTACGTACCTCCATTTCGCAATGCCATTAAATTCACTTCAATCTTTTTTTGACGATTTTATACTCAATAAAAACACTTCAATTAGATAGATGTCAAGGCATTGCTCCATTCCGGCTCCGGCATCGTTTCGTTCCGATCAGTCGCTACCCTTGCCTTTCCCTACCCGGAAGCAAAAAATCGCGCCAGCCCTGCCGTAAACGGTAGGCGTCTGCCGCCCTCATTCTTCGGGCTACCGCAGCCACCACCCTTGCTCCGCTCGCAGGCGGCTCGCATTATAGTTCCAGCAATCCATTCCGTTACTCTCCATTCCTTGCTTCCACTATAGCTACGCTTGTTTACCTGCGTTTTACCTCGATTACGAATTTGAATAATTTCAAAAAAACCTTAATAAAAAGTGTTCGAATCTCATAGCCCGCTGTATTCTATTGTTGCTCAATATTCTTGGCCATTTCGGACTAAAATTCCTCAATTAATCCACAGTATTAAATTCGAGAAGAAGAATAAACTCAAACATAGAGCAAAGGTACAGGCGTGCGGATGCGAGAGCTGCAAGGGTTCGCTTCGCCTGTTTTAAAAAAAAATCTCCACCCTTGCTTTTAGCTTGAATTATAATTTTCACTGTTATTTAAATTATGGTCTGCGCCTGTCAATTCCATTTTTAAAACCCGGGTAGTATTTTTTTTAACAGCCCGTGCATCAATCGCACCGATCCTGTGTAGTGGCACTATGTTTAATTTAATCTTTTCAATTATGTATCATTCACTTTTTTCAGTCCGTTGTGGCAGCCGTTGGTTGTTGGCGGGCGTTCGGTTGTCAGGTCGTCCATTCTTTGTGGGCGTTGTTCGTTGTGGTGTTGTAGATTATACCATCCGCCTCTTTTGGTTAGAGGTTACCTTGTCAGAGCTCCCTTTTTAGGGGGCTTTTTTTTTACTCGTTAGAAAAATAAATATTTTTAAGTGATTTAAAATCAGAAGAAATGATAACCAAAACAATCGAAATCACAGAAATATCAGTTAACGAACTTACCGATATAGTAGCAGAAAAATTATTTAATAAACTTAAAATGTATTTACCGGATTATAAATCTACCGAAGAAGATGTTTTTCTGTCACCGAAAGAAACAGCAGAATTTTTAAAAATTAGTAGGGGTACTCTTTGGCGTTGGACAAAAGATGGAAAAATAAACTGTTACGGAATAGGTGCTCGCCGATATTACAGTAAAAATGAGTTGATGGAACTCCTTAAAGGTAATATTTTAAGACATTAATCCATTTTTAAAAGAAGTTTTAATCTGATGTTTTTTTCAAAATATAAATAAAAGAGACAAGCGAAGATAGGCGGGTTCGCGCAAGTCCATCGCCACAACGGATTGTAAAGGTCAAGCCCTCCGGGTTTTGAAAAAAATCTCCACCCTGCGGGTAGTATTTTTCCCAAAAACCTTGACAACCCTCCCAAACCCGCCTTATTAAAAGCTTTCTCTTTTATTTTTTTTCCTTTTTTCTTTTCTCTTTTGAAAAAAAATATGGGAAATGGATGGCTGTTGAATTTGCGAACATCTTTGAAAATGCAAATTGAAGTGGGCAATCGCGGCAGGCAAGGTTTTATTGGCTCACTGTATGAAAACGTTTCAAATCAGACCTCATCGGCCGTTTGACACTTGTTCCAACCCCATTTTTTTTATCCAAGATATGGGATTGACTTCCGGAAGGCAGATTATCTTGTAGAAACTATTTAGCCAATCATTCACATCCTGAACTCGGTAAATGTCAAAAAATCAAATTCCACAAGGCAAACAAAAGCAAATAGGAGCAACAATTCCCTTGCCCGAACCTTAGCATATATATTGAAGTAATTTTGAATGAAAGGGCAAAAGCCGAGTCAAGTCCGTGCCAAGTCCGAACATTTGTTTAACCCATAAATACATATAAATTATGGCAATCATCAATCAAGGTATTCTCGGCGGTGTATCCGGAAAAATCGGGAATGTAATCGGTGGGACCTGGAAGGGCATCGATTACCTACGAATCAAACCTTCCAGCGTAGCGAACCCCAAAACCGAAGGACAAGTTGACCAGCGCTCAAAGTTTTCAACCGTGCTTCGTTTCCTGCAACCTATGACAGACTTCCTACGGGTTGGTTTCAAATTGTATGCAAACAAGATGACCCAATTCAATGCTGCAATGTCTTACAACTTGTACAATGGAGTAACAGGATCCTATCCTAACTATTCCATTGACTATGGAAACGCTTTGGTAACCCGTGGTAATCTAACCGGAGTAGTTGGCGGTGCCGCGGCTTCCACAGTCGCATCAACGGTTGACATTAACTGGACTGACAATTCAGGAAGTGGAAGTGCAATGGTAACAGACAAAACTTTGATCTTGCTCTATAACGAGTCAAGAGGAGAAGTAGTCTTTACCACCGCTGGACCAACAAGATCAGCCGGAACAGAAAGTATTTCAGTACCACCTGAATACACCGGCGAAGATGTGGAGGTGTTCTTAGGGTTTATTTCCGAAGATGGTTCTAAAGTGTCCAATAACGCTTATTTAGGTTCTGTAACAGTTGCGTAAAAGCGATTGACGTTTTCTTGGAAAACCGTCCTCATTTGGGGGCGGTTTTTTTATCTTTACACCTCCCGATTTTCTTATCTTTAGTCTTTAATTAGCTATAATTCAACACTTCTTGTTGCTTATTTGTATCTATTGATAGCTAATTAACTGATAATCAAACATACATTACATTTTGCATCGGGAAGTAACCACTTGGTTGGCGACGGCAAAGGCCAAACGGAGCACAAGAACCGAAGCTGTAGTAGCATATTCTGTTTTTATGGCCTTTGAGAGAAAACTTGCAGCTGGTGTTACAATTTTAAAATATTGCATAGGAGAATACTACTATTTACTTCAATATTCTTCTATAATAAGTCCGATAATTTCCGTTGAAAAGGGTTAAACTTACATTATGGGGGGGTTTTATTTTATTTATGTTAAATTTTCTTTAACTTGTACCTTTGGTATTGTTTTGGTAAATGGATATTAAACAGTATCAAGGTATTACCTTTTGGTATTAAAAAACAGTATAGCAGAATTTCATTGAGCAACAAATCTATTTTAGCATGATTAATCTTTACAAGGCAATAGATAGGAAACTATTATCTAAAAAATGTGAGTTTGCAAATTCATTTTCAGGTGCCACAACAATTGGTTGGCATCCATTTCTCTTCTTCGAAAATGTAATTATTAGCCATTTCGGCAAACATCGATTTCAATTCAATTTGTTTTATAGGTATTTACCGGTATAGCTTTTTCGCTTAAAACAACCATTTTTATCTATGAGCAGTTCTATTGAGAAATACAATTTCCCAGATCAGGAAATATTTGATCTATACCCTTTCCCTATGTGGATTTACGACGTTGAAACACTTCGGTTTTTAGCGGTAAATCAAGAGGCAATAAAGCATTATGGCTATTCGGAAGCGGAATTTATGTCGATGACCATAAAAGACATTAGGCCTGAAGAGGAAATTCCGAGATTATTAAAGGCGGTAAAGGAAACGCGGGCTAGAACAAAACAATACAAAGACTATCTGTATGTTCACCAAAAAAAAGATGGAAGTCTTATTCGGGTTCAAATAAAAAGCAATCTACTTCATTTTAAAGGCAGGCAGGCAGATATAGTTACTGCCATAGATTTAACGGAGCACTATTTACAGGAAAAGCGAATTAGTGAGCAAAAGCAATATCTGGCAATAATTGGAGAGCTGAATCAGCTATTGTTACGGTCGGAAAATTGGGTAGTGGCTTTAAACCGTTGTTTTCAAATTGTGGGCGATACGCTTGAAATAGATAGGGTTTATTTTTTTCAGAATAATTTAGAGAAGAATACCACCTCCCAGCGTCTTGAATGGGTTCGGGATAGCAGCGATATGCAAATAGACAATCCGGAGCTGCAGCATATACCCTACTCCCAGTTTCCACTATTTATAAACCAGTTACAGGAAGGTAAATTGTTTGAGGCCATTGTATCAGAACTGCCCAACACCCCTATAAAGCACATTTTACAAAAACAGAACATACGGTCTATTTTAGTGCTTCCCGTGATGATTAACAGGGAATTTAGCGGGTTTATTGGAATAGACGACTGCGTACATGAACGAAGGTATAAGGAACATGAATTAGCGCTTTTAAAAAACCTCGCATCCAATTTGGGACATGTTATTAAAGCGAAGCAGGCACAGCAAAAGTTAATAGATAGTGAGGCACGGTTTAGGTCGCTCGTTCAAAATGGAACCGATTTAATTGCCATTATTAACAAGGAAGGATTTTATACCTATGTAGCCCCGAATTCGACTAAAGTACTGGGTATTCCGCCAAAAGATTTTATAGGTAAAAATGCATTCGATTTTATATATGAAGAAGATGCGCCCCGCTTATTAAAACATCTGGAGGAAATTTTAACAACGGAAAGAGTATCTATTGCCCCTTTTAGGTTTCCGGATGTCCATGGAAATTGGCGGTGGATACAAACTGAATTAACGAACCATCTTCAAGACCCAGCCATAAACGGCATTGTGGCAAATACGAAGGATGTAACCCCAGAGGTTGAAAAAAACCTAGGAAAGGAACTTGTAGCCTCCCTCACCAAACACATTAATGGCCCTGGGTCGTTATCCACTTGTTTGACGGAGGCCTTAAAGGAATTGATTAAGTTATCGGGAATTCATATTAGCGAAGCTTGGCTAATTTCGGAAGACAGCGCGACGTTGAATTTAATTTCAAAATGGCAACAGGATATTGCACTTAACGAGTTTTACGACAGCTCGAAAGAGGTTCACAGTTTTAAGATAGGCAGTGGATATCCGGGGCATATATGGCAATCTAAAGAATCGTTTATATGGCAGGATATTCAAAATTGCAACACTTTTGTTCGGACTGATGCTGCAGATATCACCAATTTAAATTCGGCTATAGGCATACCCATTATTTTTAACGAAGAATTTTTGGGATGTATTATCTGTTTTTCACAATTTGAAGATCAGTATCTGTCAGAATATCTTAAAATTTTGGTGGACGTAGGGCAACAGATAGGCGCCGTGGTAAAGCAGAAAATGATAGCGGAGGAATATCATAACTTCTTCGATATTTCGCCAGATCCACATTGTTTGGTTGGTTTGGATGGCACCCTAATAAAATACAACAAGGCATTTAAGAATTTATTGGGCTATACCAATGCGGAGATAAAGAACAGTCCGATTTTAAAATATGTAATTTTCAAGGAAGACAGGGCTGCGTTTATAGAGATATTAAAGACCAATCCCGATAGTATAAGTTCATTTGAATCTAAGTTAAGAACAAAAAGTGGAGCAATAAAATGGTTGCGATGGAGTGCTACAATCAATAAGGAAGCTAAGGTTATTGTGGCGGTTGCCAAGGATATTACGGAACAAAAAATTGCAGAACAAAGTTTAGAAGCCGCGTATTTGCGATTACGGAATGCACAAAAAATTGCGAAGTTAGGGTATTGGAGTAGAAATTTAGATACCGATTTATCAGATTGGAGTGAAGAAATGTACGCTATATTTGGGTACACAGTTTCAAACTTCACCCCTACTTTAGAGAATATTGCGCGTACTTTTCATCCTTCTGACCGGCATTTATTTCTAGATAATATTATTGTTGATTCACTTAAACCCGGGCAGGTTAAAAGTTTTGAACACCGCATTATAACTGCGACAAACGAAGTTAGATGGGTACGTCAGGAAGCTCGCTTAATACTAGACGACGCAGGCAAACCAGCCCGGCTGGAAGGTACCATACAGGATATAAACGAGAGCAAGGAAATCCAACAACAGTTAGCCTATAGCAATGAACGGTTTAGGTTGGCAATGCAAGCCAGCAACGAAATGATCTGGGAAATAGACCATCAAAAACAAACTGTTTCGCGGGGTAAGGGGTATGAAGGCACTTTGCATTACGACACCAGCGAACCTTTTGTAATAGACAATTCGTGGTTTGGAAATGTACATCCGGAAGATCTACCCGATTTATGGGAGTCGTTGCAAACCGCTTTCCGCAATAAAGAAAAAAAATCGTGGGAAAGGGAATACAGACTGCTTAAAGAGGATGGGAGTATTGCATATTTTGTAGATAGGTGCTATATTATACGAGACGAAGAGGGCAATCCGATTAGATCTATTGGTTCGGCCTTAAATGTTACCATATCGCGGCAGCAACTGGAGCAAATAAAAAGACAGAATACTAATTTACGTGAAATTGCTTGGATGCAGTCGCACGTAATTAGGGCCCCACTTTCCAAAATCATGGGATTGATATATCTTTCGGAGCTTGAGGATAAGGACCAGGCGACCAATGAAATTTTTAAAATGATTTCTGATGCCGCCCATGAGCTCGATGAGGTTATTCATAAGATAACGCATAAAATAAATACCATTGAAAACGAAGATGCGTGAAATATTATTAATTGACGACGACCCTATCATTAACTTGATTAATACAAGGGTAATTAAGTCGCAATTTCCAGATTTGCCCATTACGGCTCTAAAAAGCGGTGTTGAGGCGCTGGAATATATTCGTGAGCATCAAACTGATTCGTATCTTGTTTTTTTAGATATTCATATGCCAGAGATGAATGGGTGGGAATTTATAGCAAACATCAGAAAGGAAAAAATTGAGCGCAACTTACAGATACATATACTCACCTCTTCCGTAGATAATACCGATATTATAAAAGCAAAAGAAAACGCGGAGGTACTTTCGTACTTATTAAAACCTTTAAAAATAGAAGTCCTTTCCTCTTTAGTTGGCTAATCACAAAGCATAATCCGCAATTATTTTTTATAATAACGCAGCGGAAACCGATACGTTAATTTTTCCTTAATCTGTTATATTTAGGCATTATTCTGTGGAATTGGCAACTCAAACCCATAGTTTTGCCAACTTATTGATTAAATAATCGAAAAAAACAAATATTATGAGTCAAGTACAAGGAAATGAAACCGTAAAACTTCACTACACGGGAAAATTAAATGACGGGCAGGTGTTCGACAGTTCTGTGCAGCGCGAGCCATTGGAAGTAAAATTGGGTGAAGGCCGACTTATTCCTGGTTTTGAAAAAGGATTGGTAGCAATGAAGGTTAATGAAAAGAAGACCATTACCATTCCAAAAGAAGAGGCATACGGGGAAGTTCAAAAAGAGCTATTCCAGAAGATACCCAATGAAAACTTACCACAGGAAATAAAGCCTGAGGTTGGGATGGGGTTAGTATCTAAAAATCCTGATGGAACTGAGCGTCAGTTGCGTGTTGCAGATGTAAAGGACGATTTTATTATTGTAGATGCCAACCACCCTTTGGCTGGACAAGACTTGACCTTTGAACTGGAATTACTTGAAATAAAGTAGATTACTAGCACTAATACTGAATAATTAAGAAAAGCTTCTCTGTAATGGAGGGGCTTTTTTTTGTCGGGTGTCTGTTGTCGGTTGTCGGTTGTGGGTTGGCGGTTGTCGGTTGGCGGTTGTCGGTTGGCGGTTGTCGGTTGTGGGTTGTCGGTTGGCGGTTGTCGGTTGGCGGTTGGCGGTTGTCGGTTGGCGGTTGTCGGGTGTCTGTTGTCGGTGGTCGGTTGTCTGTTGTCGGTTGGCGGTTGTGGGTTGGCGGTTGTGGGTTGGCGGTTGTCGGTTGGCGGTTGTCGGTTGTCTGTTGTCGGTTGTCGGTTGGCGGTTGTGTGTTGTTGGGACTGTGTAATTGGTTAATTGGTTAAATCGGGGAGGATTAAAGCGGAGATGGGTTATTTCCCCCTTAGAAAGAGGGT
Organism: Aequorivita marisscotiae; assembly: GCF_029814825.1. Classification (NCBI taxonomy): domain Bacteria; kingdom Pseudomonadati; phylum Bacteroidota; class Flavobacteriia; order Flavobacteriales; family Flavobacteriaceae; genus Aequorivita; species Aequorivita marisscotiae. The sequence continues at coordinate 2,956,561 of NZ_CP122379.1, forward strand.
TGGGGGGATGTTTTTAGGGGGTGATTGTGGGTTTTTTTGTGTTTTTAGTGGTAGGTGCTAGCATGTAGAGGTTGCCGCGGTCGTGCCTCCCTCGCAATGACCCGTCTACTTCGTGCCGGGCAGGCGAGTTAGTATCAATAAAAATTCGAAATGGTTGTTGCGCTGCGCTCGCAATGACCCGTCTACTTCGTGTTGGGCAGGCGAGTTAGGTTTTATTGAAATTTGGATGGATTACTTTGCTTCGCTGGCAATATTTTTGAGCAATTGTATTACTTCGTTTCAATTTTGATAGATTGAAACTAGTTGCCTGTGCCGTAGGCACAACATATGGGTAGAAAAAATAGTAATGAGTAAACCATTGTTCTGTAGGGACAACATATGAAAAGCCGGGTTTTTTGGAAATGATTGGTTTTTTTAGTTTAGAGTTGAGGGGTGTCGGGTGTCTAATGTCGGTTGTGAGTTGTCGGTTGTGGGTTGTCTGTTGGCGGTTGTCGGTTGTCTGTTGTCGGTTGTCGGTTGTCTGTTGTCTGTTGTCTGTTGGCGGTTGTCTGTTGTCTGTTGTGGGTTGTGGGTTGTGGGTTGTCTGTTGTCTGTTGTCTGTTGGCGGTTGGCGGTTGTCTGTTGGCGGTTGGCGGTTGGTTATTGTTTTTTGGCGATGGCGTCTATGCAGTTAATGCCGTCTATGGCGGCGGAGATGATGCCACCGGCGTAGCCAGCGCCTTCGCCGCAGGGATATAGGCCTTTTATTTCGCGGTGTTCTAAGGTATCGGGGTTTCGGGGGATATTTATTGGGGAAGAGGTTCTACTTTCAGGGGCGTGTAGTACGGCTTGGTTGGTATAATAGCCGTTAATTTTATTGCCGAAATCTACGAATGCCTTTTTGAGACGTTTTGAGAGTAATGGGGGAAGTACTTTGTTTAAGTCGGCAGAAACAATTCCGGGTTGATAGGATGTTTTTGGGAAGTCTTCGGATATTCTACCTTCCACAAAATCTATCATCCGTTGGGCGGGGACTTTTTGGGTCTTCCCTCCTGCTTCCCAACAGCGCTGCTCTACTTCTTTTTGAAAGTTTAAGCAAACAAATGGATCGCCTGGTGTATAATTTGGCAGATCTTTGGGCGAAACACTTACCACTATACCTGAGTTGGCGTATGGATTGTTGCGTTTGCTCGGGCTCCAACCGTTGGTTACCACTTCGTCCTGAGCAGTGGCACAGGGAGCAATAATTCCGCCGGGGCACATACAAAAGGAATACACTCCAAGACCATCTACCTGGGTGACCAAGGAATAGCTGGCTGGCGGTAGATACGGGTTATCGTCATTGCCGTGATATTGAATATAATCTATTAACGCCTGCTGATGCTCTACCCGTACGCCAATAGCAAAAGGTTGCGCTTCAATTGCGATGTTTTTTGCATGTAGTAGATAAAAGATATCGCGTGCGGAATGGCCCGTGGCAAGGATTACGTTTTTAAAGGGAAACCAAGTTTCATTATTAATTTGAATAGCACTAATAGCCTCCGCCTCCACTTTTAAATCGGTTAATTTTGAATTAAAGTGTACTTCTCCCCCATTTTCTATAATGGCCTCCCGCATGCTACTTATAATTTTTGGCAGCTTATTGGTGCCAATATGCGGATGGGCATCAACGAGAATTGATGGATCGGCTCCAAAGTGTACAAACCACTCCAAAGCCTTGAGAACATTGCCGCGCTTTTTGGATCGGGTATAAAGCTTACCGTCGGAATAAGTGCCGGCCCCTCCTTCGCCAAAGCAGTAATTGCTTTCTGGGTTTACACGGTGGTCTTTATTTATTGCCGCTAAATCTCTTCGGCGTTCGCGGACGTCTTTTCCACGTTCAAATACTATAGGTTTTAATCCCGCCTCCAGCGCCCGAAGTGCCGCGTAAAGTCCGGCGGGACCAGCGCCAATGATAGCAACCGGTTTAGCTTCCTTTACATTTTGAGGAATAAAGGGCGGAATGGTTTCGCGCGTTTCGCCCTGTAACCACAACTCAAGCTGTAGGTTTATTTTTATAGGCTTACGACGCGCATCGATGGAGCGTTTGCGAATTCGCCAATCGCTTATAGCGCCCTTTCGGAGTTTTGCCTTTTCCAGCGCAAGGTCTAGAATAAAGGCATTATCCTCTTGTTGATGCGGTAAAACGGAAATAGCAACCAATCTGCTCATGAGGAGCAAAGGTAAATGTTAATTCGTTACTTTGTATAATGGAAGGTGGATTATTGAATACGTGTTGCGTGTTTTAATTTGTTAGAAGAAATCCACTGAAATTGTAAAACTGTATGAAGACTTCACCTTATAAAATTTTTATATTTCTATTAATAGCCACAATTAGCTATGGCGCAGTGGCACAAGACGACAGAAAGAATGACAAAGCAAAGGATAGTACCGATTTAAAATTTCAATATTTAGAAGAAGTGCAAGTGGCAGGTTTTGGAAGAAAGGATTCGCTAAGCAGGTCCAATGCCAATATAATTATCCCTACAGCGATTCTTTCCACCGAAAAAATAGAAGCCTATAGTCCCGTTGAGCTAGTTTCGGCAATAAACGAAATCCCGGGAGTGTATATTCAGCGTGGGGCCATTAACACCAATAGAATTACGATTAGAGGGGTGGGATCGCGAACGCTTTATGGCACCAATAAAATTCGCGCATATTTTAACGGCATCCCCATTACAAATGGCGGTGGGGAAACGGCGATTGATAGTTACGATCCCGAATATTTGGAGGCAGTAGAAATTGTAAAAGGTCCGAAAGCCACTGCATACGGCACTAATTTAGGGGGTACCATTTTGCTCACTTCAAAAGAGGTAGCAGCGGGGAAAACTGAATTTAATAGTAGCTTAACCCTTGGCTCATTTGAGCTTTTTAAAAATACGATTGCCGTGGCAACTGCTACGGAAAAGTGGGCCGTAAACCTAAAGTACGATCATCTGCAGACGCAGGGATTTAAGGAAAACAATTATTACAATAGAAAGGCGCTGCTACTAAATTCGAGTTATAAATTTAACCGACATTGCACCGTATCGCTATTGGCAAAATACACAGATTATTACGCGCAGATACCCAGCTCCATCGGGAAGACCGCCTTTGAGGAAGACCCTACGCAGGCCGCTTTTAGCTGGAAGGCCGCACAGGGCTTTGAAGACAATCGGCAAACCTTAATTGGTATCGGTTTTACACATCAGTTTTCTGAAAACCTCAGCAATAGCAGTAGTGTTTTTTATAGTTATTTAGACCATTACGAGCCCCGGCCATTTAATATTTTGGATGAATACACCCATGGCTACGGTGCCCGAACAGTATTTACCGGCGATTTTAAGCTGTTGAAGAAAGTCGTTACCTTTAGTTTGGGGAGCGAATATTACAAAGATGAATACAATTGGAAAACCATAGAAAATCTATATGAAGAAAACAATGGCAACGGCAGTTTGGAAGGTTCGGTAGCTAGTGAAAATTTGGAACTTAGAAGTAATTTTAATGCTTTTGCCACAATTACCACAGTGTTTTTAAAAAAGCTTAAAACCCAAGTGGGGCTTAACTTTAACGCAACGGAATACACCTATAGAGATCATTTTAATACTGGAGCGGCCAATAAAAGTGCAGACAGAAACTTTAAGCCTATTTTGGCCCCCAGCGTAAATTTACATTATACGTTTAGTGAAAACCTGCTTGGATATTTTAGTTTTAGTCGCGGGTTTAACTATCCTTCCCTAGAAGAAACCCTTACCCCAGATGGAATTATCAATCCGACCCTCGGCCCTGCAAAGGGGTATAATTATGAAGTGGGAAGCAATGTATTTCTCTTTAACCGAAAGCTTTCCCTAGAAGTTGCAGCTTATTTTTTGAGTATAACCGATCTGTTGGTTGCAGACCGAATTGGAGAGGACCAGTATATTGGCAGAAATGCCGGAAAGACCCATCATAAGGGTATTGAAATTGGGGTGCGTTATTTTCAGAAAATGGGTAGGGAGTTTACTATTTCACCGTATATAAATTCGGAATTTACGCGGCATAGATTTATTGATTTTACAGACGGGGAAAGTGATTATTCGCAGAAGAAGCTCACGGGGGTACCGGCATTAAAAGTAAGTGGAGGCTTAAACTCAAACTTTAATCAATTTACATTAAACGCTAATTTTCTGCACGTTGGAGAAATGCCGATGACCGATAGTAATTCGTTATATTCTGATGCTTACACTGTTTATAATTTAAAGACTACCTATACGCAGGAATTAGGCAAGCGGTTACAATTGCAATTGCATTTGGGCGTAAATAATATAGGCAATAAAAAATACGCTTCTTCCATTTTAATAAACGCCACTAGTTTCGGTACTTCTGAACCACGGTATTATTATCCCGGGTTGCCTCGAAATTGGTATGGAGTGGTGAGTTTGTGGTTGTGAGGTTGGCGGTTGTCGGTTGTGGGTTGTCTGTTGGCGGTTGTGGGTTGTCTGTTGTCTGTTGTCGGTTGTCTGTTGGCGGTTGGCGGTTGGCGGTTGTGGGTTGGCGGTTGGCGGTTGTCTGTTGTCGGTTGTCTGTTGTCGGTTGTGGGTTGTCTGTTGGCGGTTGTCGGTTGTCTGTTGTCTGTTGTCTGTTGGCGGTTGACTGTTGTCGGTTGACGGTTGGCGGTTGGCGGTTGGCGGTTGTCTGTTGTGGGTTGTCTGTTGTCTGTTGGCTGTTGGGAGTTGGAAGCTGGAAGTTCATGGGGAAAGGATGGGTTGTTTTTTGGGATTGGGAATTGGGTTGTGCTTATCACAATTAATTATCTTTGTATAAAACTACATTACAATGATTTTTATAGAGAACGAGAACAATACTAATCCGCGTTTAAACTTGGCACTGGAGGAATACGCATTGCGAAATTTTAGCGCCGAACACGATTATTTACTGTTTTATATCAACGAACCTTCCATTATAATCGGTAGAAACCAAAACACCCTAGAGGAGATAAATCACGAGTATGTGGATAAGAATAAAATCCATGTAGTACGCAGAATATCGGGTGGCGGTGCCGTGTATCACGATTATGGGAATCTCAATTTTAGTTTTATCACCAATCACGATATAAAGAGCTTAAACAATTTTAAAAAGTTTACCGCGCCCGTTATAAAAGTGCTGAAGAGCTTAGGGCTTGATGCCGAATTAAAAGGGAGAAACGACATACAGGTAGAAGAGAAAAAGATTTCCGGAACCGCGCAGTTTTCTACTGGAAAGCGAATGGTAAGTCACGGGACGCTCCTACTGGACACCAACTTGGGAGAGGTAGTAAATGCGCTTAATGTAAAGATGAGCAAAATAGAATCCAAAGGTCATAAGTCTGTGCGTAGCCGTGTGGCCAATATTTCGGAATACTTAAAAACGCCCTTAAAAATTGAAGCCTTTAGGCAGCTTTTATTAGAAGGCTTATACGAAGAGAGCGAACCGTTTGAGAGCTATCATTTAAGTGCGGAGGAATGGCAGGCAGTACACAAATTAAAGGAAGAGAAGTACGATACTTGGGATTGGAACTACGGGCGTTCGCCAAAGTTTAATATTCAGCGGAGCAAGCGTTTTCCCATAGGGGAAATTGATTTACGCATTTTTGTGGAGAAGGGATATATAAAAGACTTTAAGATTTTCGGGGATTTCTTCGGAAAGGAGCCCACGGAAAACCTTGAAGCCTTGTTGATAGGAAATAGATATGAAAAGGAAGGTATTTTGGAAGTACTGAAAGATGTTGATGTGAAGGAGTATTTTGGAGATATTGGGAAGGCGGAGTTTATTGAGTTGGTTTATGGGGGAAGTTAGGTTGTGGGTTGGCGGTTGTGGGTTGGCGGTTGTGGGTTGTCTGTTGTCTGTTGTCTGTTGTCTGTTGTGGGTGGCTGTTGATTTTTGATTGTTGATTGTGTAATTGTTTAACTGTTTAATTGGTTAACCACAAAGGACGAAAGGATGAAAGGACGAAAGGATGAAAGGACGGAATAGAGTTGAATTGTTCAACTTTGTAACTGGTTAATTGTTCAAGTTTTTGAAGATTAAAGCCGATGTGGGTTATTACCCCCTTAGAAGGGGGGGTTGGGGGGATGTTTTTAGGGAGTTGATTGTGAGGTGGTTTTGTGTTTGGTGTGGTAGGTGTTAACATGTAGAGGTTGCCGCGCTGCGCTCGCAATGACCCGACTACTTCGTGCCGGGCAGGCGAGATATGTTTAATTGAAATTTGGATGTATTGCTTTGCTTCGCTCGCAATATTTTAGAGCGATTGTATTACTTTGTTTGAGTTTTGGTATATTAAAATTAATTGCCTGTGCCGTAGGTACGGCATATGGGTAGAAAAATTAGTGATGAGTAAGCCATTGTCCTGTAGGGACAACATATGGAAAGATGTGTTTTTTAGAAATGATTGATTTTTTAGTTTAGAGTTGTGGGGTTGATTGTGGGGTGGTTTTGTGTTTTCTTTGGTAGGTGCAATCATGTAGAGGTTGCCACGGTCGTTCCTCCCTCGCAATGACCCGACTACTTCGTGCCGGGCAGGCGAGATATGTTTAATTGAAATTTGGATGTATTGCTTTGCTTCGCTCGCAATATTTTAGAGCGATTGTATTACTTCGTTATAGTTTTGATAGATTGTAATTAACTGCCAGTGCCGTAGGTACGGCATATGGGTAGAAAAATTAGTAATGAGTAAGCCATTGTCCTGTAGGGACAACATATGAAAAGATGGGTTTTTTTGAAATGCGTGAGGGTTTGGTTGGGGGGTGTCTGTTTTCGGTTGTCGGTTGTCGGTTGTCGGTTGTCTGTTGTCGGTTGTCGGTTGTCGGTTGTCGGTTGTCTGTTGTCTGTTGTCGGTTGTCTGTTGTCGGTTGTCGGTTGTCTGTTGTCTGTTTTCGGTTGGCGGTTGTCGGTTGTCTGTTGTCTGTTGTGGGTTGTGGGTTGTGGGTTGTGGGTTGGCGGTTGTGGGTTGTCGGTTGGCGGTTGTGGGTAGATGCATTTATGATTTGGGAATGATAGTTTGATATTTGTTGTAATGAAATTGATATTTTATATACTAGCAGCGATAATTACGATTATTGGAGTGGTGACGGGGAAGTTTTTGTTTCTTTTAATTTGGTTGCCACTTGGATTATTTAGTGGGAAGAAGGAATAAAAAAAGCCGCAATTGAATTGCAGCTTTTTTAAGTAAAGTATTAGACTGTGTTTGGTCTAATATAGTTTGTAATTCTGTTTCTAGCGTATTGTTGGACACTAGGAAAGATTTATCGCTTTTATTACTCTACGATAAATTTACCTTGCATTAAGGCGTAGTGGCCTGGGAAGGTACACATAAATGTATAGGTCCCCGGGGCAGGAGCGTCGAACTCTATAGTGTCGGTTTCGCCGCCACCAAGCATTTTGGTATGAGCGATAATTTTATCGGTCATATCGGTTGGGATATAGTCTGAGTCTTTTGCTGAAGCAGCAGCTTGACCTACAGCAGCCATATCGGCATCTTGTGTAAGCAGTGCCCAGTTGTGGCCCATAACAGTAACATCCATTGTTCCTACGTGTTTTAAGGTTAGAACTACCTTTTGACCAGCTTTAACGCGAATTTCAGATTTGTTGAATTTCATTTGGTCGTTTCCTTCTATGGTAATATTGGCTACTGTATCGTCAGTAGTTTCGGCTGGGGCAGCCTTTTCTTCCACTTGGGTACCAATTTGAATTCCAGGTTTTTCTTCTTTTTTGTTGTCGCCGCAACTAATTGCAACTGCGGCCATAAATACTAAGATTAACTTTTTCATTATATAGAATTTAGATTAATTATAAATTAGAGACAAAATTAGCTTCTATTTTTAGGATTGCAAAATATACGCGCTATGAATTGTGAAAATTTAGGAATGTTGTAACATTTTTTTAGGAGGAGATTTGTTTTGAGATTTGAGATGTATTGTGTTTGTGGTGGTAGGTGGGATCGTGTCGAGGTTGTCGGTTGGCGGTTGTCTGTTGGCGGTTGTCTGTTGGCCGTTGTCGGTTGTGGGTTGGCTGTTGTGGGTTGGCTGTTGTGGGTTGTCGGTTGTCTGTTGGCGGTTGTCTGTTGTCTGTTGTCTGTTGTCGGTTGTGGGTTGTTGGTTGATTGAGTAATTGTTTAACTGTTTAATTGGTTAATTGGTCAAATTGGGGAGGATTATAGGCGAGGTAGGTTATTCCCCCCTTAGAAGGGGGGGTGGGGGGATGTTTTTGGGAGGTTGACTGTGGTTTTTTTGTGTTTGGTGTGGTGGGGGTTTTGTGTTTGGTGTAGTAGGTGCTGTCATGTAGAGGTTGCCGCGGTCGTGCCTCCCTCGCAATGACCCGTCTACTTCGTGCCCCGGGCAGGCGAGATAGTATTAATAAAAATTCGAAATGGTTGTTGCGCTGCGCTCGCAATGACCCGACTACTTCGTGCCGGGCAGGCGAGATATGTTTAATTGAAATTTGGAGGTATTGCTTTGCTTCGCTCGCAATATTTGAGAGCGATTGTATTATTTCGTTTTAGTTTTGATAGATTGTAATTAACTGCCAGTGCCGTAGGTACGGCATATGGGTAGAAAAATTAGTAATGAGTAAGCTATTGTCCTGTAGGGACAACATATGTAAGGCCGGGTTTTTTTGAAATGCGTGAGGTTTTGGTTGAGGGGTTGATTGTGGGGTGGTTTTGTGTTTTGTGTGGTAGGTGCTGACATGTAGAGGTTGCCACGGTCGTGCCTCCCTCGCAATGACCCGTCGACTTCGTGCCGGGCAGGCGAGTTAGGTTTAATGAAGATTTGGAGGTATTGCTTTGCTTCGCTCGCAATATTTGAGAGCGATTGTATTATTTCGTTTTAGTTTTGATAGATTGTAATTAACTGCCAGTGCCGTAGGTACGGCATATGGGTAGAAAAATTAGTGTGAGTAAGCCATTGTCCTGTAGGGACAACATATGGAAAGATGGGTTTTTTTGAAATGATTGATTTTTTAGTTAAGATGTTGATTTGTTGAGAGTTGATGGTGGGTATGTTTTGTGTTTGGTGTGGTAGGTGTAATCATGTAGAGGTTGCCACGGCCTACGGCCTCGCAATGACCCGTCTACTTCGTGCCGGGCAGGCGAGATAGGTTTAATGAAAATTTGAAATGGTTGTTGCGCTGCGCTCGCAATGACCTGTCGGCTTCGTGCCGGGCAGGCGAGATAGGTTTAATGAAAAATTGGTAGATGCTATATGTTAGATGTTTGCTTGGGATTTAATTAGCGTTTGCCGAAGGCTTTTTGCCAGAAGGTTTGTTTCTTTTGGCCGTAGGTGTAGCCGTATTTGTTGCCGTAGCCGAAATTGGCCATGCTTACGTTGTTAAGAACAAATGCTACGTGTTTTAGCTTTTTAGTTTTTTCCTGTTCTATTGGGAAATCTAGGAGTTTCTTTTCGGTGTAGCCGGCTCTTAGGGTGTATAGGGTAATGTCTGCGTATTTGTTGATAAGAAGGGTGTCTGTTACCAACATAGATGGGGCGGTATCGACCACTACATAATCGAATTGGTTGGAGAGCTCGCTAAAAAGTTCGCCGGCTCTTTTTTGCATCCACAACTCTGCAGGGTTTGGGGGGATGGTACCACTCATCATTAGCCAAAGGTTGTCCTGGATTTTTGAAGGTTGTAAATACTCCTTGGCAGTAGAATCTTTATATACTAAATACTCCACTACCCCACTGTTTATATATTCGTGATGAATATAGCGTTGTAATTGCGGATTACGAATGTCTGCACCCACCAGGGCTACTTTGGCACCACTGTTTGCCAAAGTGATGGCGAGGTTGGAGGAAACGAAGGTTTTCCCCTCTCCCTTTACCGTAGAGGTGACAAAAATTACCTTGCCCCGCTCTGTTGCTTCTTGCTTGTCTAATACCAAATATTGGAGGTTAGTACGGAGAATTCTAAAGGACTCTGCAAGAATAGAGTAATCGTTTACCTTAATTAGCTCGTCATCCTTTTTACTGAGTTCAGGCACTTCCCCAACTATAGGGATGTCGCCGCCATTGCGCTCAATGTAGGCGCGGTTTCTAATTTTGTTATCCAACAATTGGCGGATATAAATTACGAGAAACGGAATTAACAGCCCTAAAATAAGTGCTGCTAAAAGAATTATCTGCGTTTTTGGCGATACTGGGCTTGAAGAACTATACGCATTATCAACAATTTTTGCCTTAGGGGTAGTAACGGCTAAAGAGATAGCGGTTTCCTCGCGTTTTTGCAATAAGTAAAGGTATAATGCCTCCTTAATTTCCTGTTGGCGGCTAATGCTTCTAAACTGTTTTTCCTTCTCTGGAATGGCCGAGATGGCCCCTCCTATTTTAGCGCCCTGTTGATTTAATCTATTGCGTTGAATTTGTAAACCGTTTTTTACATTGGAAAGGCTTTGTTTAATGTTGGCGCGCAAGCCAGCGATTTGATCTTCAAGGCCAATTACCAAGGGGTTTTTCCTGGTGCTACTTTGTAAGAGCTTGTTGCGTTGAAGGATTAATTGGTTATACTGGCTTATTTCCTCGGCAAAACCTTCTTTTTCAACCCCTAGATTTGCTGGAAGAAGATTGTCTGGGCTACCGTTATTTATGTATTCCTGCATGGTATTTACCAAGGCGATCTGGGTTTCGACCTCCAATTGTTTTTTGTTAAACTCACTGGCGTTTTCCAAGAATAATTGCCCTTCGGCAGCAATATCGGTTAACCTATTGCTTTCCTTAAACTCCACTTTGTTAGTTTCTACACTATCCAGCTCAGTGGTGATAATCTCCAAACGGCTTTGAATAAAGTCGGCTGTATTGCGGGAAATCATGTTTTTATCGTCTATAGCATCCTCATTGTACTGCTGTATTAATTCGTCTAGAATAGCTTTTGCTTTTTCAGGCACAGGAGAAACCAATTCAAGACCTATAACGGTACTGTTTTTACTTACCTGTGTAGCTTGAATATTTTGCCTAAGATTATCTACAACTGCATCTTTATTGCTGATGCTTACTCGTAGCTCGTTGCCTTCAACACCTTTATTTAAAACTGCGAGATTGGGAGTGACGATGATGCTGCCCCAATCAAAGCTTATTGGTTCTCCGAAGTTGTGGGTTTCCTTGTTTTGACCTTCAACTTTAAGGGAAAAGGTAGTGGTTGAAAGTGGATCTATATATAAATATCCTAATGGAGTACCACTCTTCTCCGACGTGGGAAGCAGTTTTACATTAAAGGGGCGATTGCTAAATACTTCTGCATCGCGCACGTTCCCTTCTTTGTAATAGCGAATCTGTAAGTTTAGCTCCTCCACCACTTTTTCGGTAAGGGATTTGGATTTTAGGATTTCGAGTTCATTATCGAAATCGGAGGTAGAAAGCCCTGCCAAGCCCATGTCCTGAAAAGCAGAAAGTTCGGTAAGGGCATTACTTTTTTCATCTTTAATTAAGATGGTAGCCGTTACCTTATAAGAAGGAACGGTATAACGCAGGTATATATAAGCACCCGTTAAGGTCAATAAGACCGCAATAATAAACCAGGGCCAATAGCGCAAATATGTTTCCAGTTGCTCCCGGAGGGTTAGTTCCTGCTCTTCATTTGGGTTTTGGGGTAGGTCTTGCATGTTGTTGTCTGTTGTCTGTTGTCGGTTGTCTGTTGTCTGTTGGCGGTTGTCGGTTGTGGGTTGGCGGTTGGCGGTTGTCGGTTGTGGGTTGGCGGTTGTCTGTTGTCTGTTGTCTGTTGGCGGTTGTGGGTTGTCTGTTGTCTGTTGTCGGTTGTCGGTTGTCTGTTGTCTGTTGTCTGTTGGGTGTTGTCTGTTGTGGGTTGTTAGGTTCTCCAGTTTTCTTCTACATATTTTATAAAAGTAAAAATTTTTGCACCTAAGTTATCATATTTTATTATTAAATCGGGTATTTCTGGGATGTTGTAAAGTTCGTTAATCGTTTCTAATTGACCTTTACACTCAAGTAAAGACGCATGCGAATATGTCAAAAATTTAATGAAATCATTTTTATATGCTTTTCTACCATAACCCTCAATAATATTATCTTTTATACTTTTTGACGACCTTCTAAGTTGGCTACCTTGCTCGTATAATTCAAATTTCGGCATTTTTAATGAGACGTGATGTACCTCAATGCTATATTCGAAAGCCAAATTGTAAATGTCGAGATCTTTGTAGGATTTCATCGGTTGTCGGTTGTCGGTTGTCGGTTGTCTGTTGTCTGTTGGCGGTTGTCGGTTGTCTGTTGTCTGTTGGCGGTTGTCGGTTGTCTGTTGTCTGTTGGCGGTTGGCGGTTGTCGGTTGTCTGTTGGCGGTTGTCGGTTGGCGGTTGTGGGTTGGCGGTTGTGGGTTGTGGGTTGTGGGTTGTGGGTTATCTAAAAATAATTACCAATACACTTAACAAGAGCGAGGCTACGCTGATATAGATGCTGGTGTTTCTGTTAAAGCTACTGCTTTGAATTTGGGCGTTATTGGGTTCAACGTATACTACATCATTTTGCTGTAAGTAGTAGAAATCGCTGTTTAAAACATCGGAATCCCGAAAGTCTAAATACTTATACTCCTTGCTGCCTCCATTGTCGCGAATAACCAAAACATTGTCCCTACGGCCAAAGATTGTCATATCGCCTGCCAAGCCAAGGGCTTCGGGCAAGGTGAGCCGCTCCCCTTCTACATTATAAGTACCGGGACGGGCTACTTCGCCTAATACACTTACCTTAAAGTTTACGATGCGTATGGTTACTATAGGATCCTTTACATATTCCGAAATACGTTGAACGAGCATTTCGCTCAACTCCGTACGGCTTAGGCCGGCTACTTTAATCCGTCCCAAAACCGGGAAATCGATGGTGCCGTCTTCGGCGGTAAGGTAGTTTTGTTGTTGGGCAGTACCTGATGCTAAACCAGCATACCCTGTTGTAGGCCGTGTTTCACTAATTAAATTAAAAGGTCTAACAGCTTCTAGATCGTAGGCGGAGACTACGATGTTTAACAGGTCGTTTGGTTGTATTTTAAAAGTGTTTTGGATGCTATCCATCAAGGCTTTTTGCTGCTCTAGGTCTTGGAAGTAAACAATTTTTTCTCGAGAAACACAAGAGGCTCCCAGAACAGTAATAAGTAGTAATAATAAAAGTTTATTAAACACTGCTTTTATTCCCTTCATTTGATTTGATTTGATTTTTTGCAAAGATATGGTTTCTAATAGTATTTATGGAAGTTTTTTTTTCGGTTGTCGGGTGGCGGGTGTCGGTTGTCGGTTGTCGGGTGGCGGTTGTCGGTTGTCGGTTGTGGGTTGTCGGTTGTGGGTTGGCGGTTGTCTGTTGGCGGTTGTCTGTTGGCGGTTGTCGGTTGTCGGGTGGCGGTTGTCTGTTGGCGGTTGTCTGTTGGCGGTTGTCTGTTGTCTGTTGTCTGTTGTCGGTTGTCGGTTGTCGGTTGTCGGTTGTCGGTTGGCGGTTGGCGGTTGTGTGTTGTTGGGACTGTGTAATTGGTTAATTGGTTAAATCGGGGAGGATTAAAGCGGAGATGGGTTATTTCCCCCTTAGAAGGGGGGTTGGGTGGGTGTTTTTGGTGGGTTGATTGTGGGTTTTTTTGTGTTTGGTGTGGTAGGGGTAATCATGTAGAGGTTGCCGCGGTCGTGCCTCCCTCGCAATGACCCGTCGACTTCGTGCCGGGCAGGCGAGTTAGGTGTAATGAAAATTTGAAATGGTTGTTGCGCTGCGCTCGCAATATTTTAAAGCGATTGTATTACTTCGTTTTAGTTTTAATAGGTTAAAATTAATTGCCTGTGCCGTAGGCACAACATATGGGTAGAAAAAATAGTGATGAGTAAGCCATTGTCCTGTAGGGACAACATATGTAATGCCGGATTTATTAGAAATGATTGATTTTTTAGTTTAGAGTTGAGGGGTTGATTGTGGGGTGGTTTTGTGTTTTCTTTGGTAGGTGCAATCATGTAGAGGTTGCCACGGTCGTTCCTCCCTCGCAATGACCCGTCGACTTCGTGCCGGGCAGGCGAGTTAGGTTTAATGAAAATTTGGATATTGCTTTGCTTCGCTCGCAATATTTTAGAGCGATTGTATTATTTCGTTTTAGTTTTGATAGATTGTAATTAACTACCAGTGCCGTAGGCACAACATATGGGTAGAAAAATTAGTAAAGTAAGCCATTGTCCTGTAGGGACAACATATGTAATGCCGGGTTTATTAGAAATGATTGATTTTTTAGTTTAGAGTTGAGGGGTTGATTGTGGGGTGGTTTTGTGTTTTCTTTGGTAGGTGCAATCATGTAGAGGTTGCCACGGTCGTTCCTCCCTCGCAATGACCCGTCGACTTCGTGCCGGGCAGGCGAGTTAGGTTTAATGAAAATTCGAAATGGTTGCCGCGGTCGTGCCTCCCTCGCAATGACCCGTCGACTTCGTGCCGGGCAGGCGAGTTAGGTGTAATGAAAATTCGAAATGGTTGTTGCGCTGCGCTCGCAATGATCCGTTTACTTCGTGCTGGGCAGGCGAGATAGGTTTAATTATAATTAGGAGGGTTGGTTTGAGGTTGACGGTGTTTTGTGTTTTCTATGGTAGGTGCAATCATGTAGAGGTTGCCGCGGTCGTGCCTCCCTCGCAATGACCCGTCTACTTCGTGCCGGGCAGGCGAGATAATTTTAATTATAATTAAGTGGGTTGGTTTGAGGTTGACGGTGTTTTGTGTTTTTTGTGGTAGGTGCTGACATGTAGAGGTTGCCGCGGCCTACGGCCTCGCAATGACCCGTCTACTTCGTGCCGGGCAGGCGAGATAGGTTTAATGAAAATTTGAAATGGTTGTTGCGCTGCGCTCGCAATGACCCGTTTACTTTGTGCTGGGCAGGGGAAATAGTCTTGATGAGGAAGGGGGTACTTTGGGTGTACTGAAATGTTTAATTACCGGTTTTGGCGTGGATGGGTTTTGGTTTTTGGGAGGGGAGAGTGTGGCCGTTAAGGACGGTGACGTCAACGGGTTTTTCTAATAAATCTAAATCGACGTAAACGGAGTTTTGGCTTTTAAATTCGGGTACGAGTTGTTTTAGGGTTTTGATGATTTCCCGCTTTTTTACTACTTTGTTTATCAGTATGTCTAAATTGTTTAAGGCTTGGCTTATATATTCGTAGTCGTACTCCACTACTCCACTGACCATAATTTTGGGATGAAAAGTTGTAAGGCTGCATTCGCCAGCGTTTAGAAGTTCTTCGTAAAGCTTTTCGCCTTCCCTAAGACCTGTAATTTCAATAGGGATATCGTCATAAGGTTTTAGACCGCTTAGTTTAATCATACGCTCCGCCATATCGAGGATACGTACCGGCTTGCCCATATCAAACACAAAAATCTCCCCTCCTTTTCCCATTGTGCCGGCTTGTAATACTAACTGACAAGCTTCTTGAATGGTCATAAAGTAGCGGATAATATCTTTGTGGGTAACGGTTACGGGGCCGCCATTTTTTATTTGTTCTTTGAAGAATGGAATTACAGACCCGTTACTGCCCAGAACATTACCAAAGCGGGTAGTTACAAATTTTGTGGTAACCCCAGGTTTGCGTTGTAAGGCCTGTACATACATTTCGGCGGCTCGTTTAGTGGCGCCCATTACATTACTTGGATTTACCGCTTTATCGGTAGAAATCATCACAAAGCGTTCGCAACCATAATCGCAGGCCAATTTAGCTACAATGCGCGTACCCATTGTATTGATGCGAATGCCCTCTCGAGGATGGTTTTCAATCATTGGCACATGTTTGTAGGCCGCGGCGTGATATACCACATCAAAATGGAATTTTGCAAAAATACCTTCCATCCGTCCCTTTTGGGTAACGTCTGCCAAGTAGCACTGATATTTTAATTTTGGGAAGTTTTTTTTAAGGTGAAGATCTATTGCGTGTAGGGCGCTCTCGGCATTGTCTAAGACTATCATTTTCTTAGGCTTAAAGGCCGCGATCTGTTTGGCAAGTTCGCCACCAATACTTCCCGCACCTCCGGTAACCAAAATGGTTTTGCCTTGAAGGTCGGAAGAAATTAGGTTTGAATCAATTTCTATCGGGTCGCGTTCCAGCAGATCTTCAATTTGCAAGGGTGCAATTTTAAGATGTACATCAGAAAGTTTGTCCCATTTCTCGGGCATAAACGTGTTATACACCTCTAGGCCAGCGGCAAAGGTTTTTTCTACGATGTTATTTTTTTCGGGAACGCTTAATGTATCGCCCACTAGCAAGACACCCTGGGCATTGTATTTTTCCTTAATACGTTTTAAATCGTTTTCAATGGTACCACAACACGTTAGGATGGGGAGGTCCATTATTTTAAAATTATGACCTTTTTCACTGGTGCTTAAAAAAGCTACAGGACGATAGGGAGAATGCGCATCGCCGATAAGAGATTGCGCCAAACCGATACTAGTATCTGAAACCCCAAAGACCAAGATGCGCTTTTTAGAGTTTTGGGAGGCGGTTTTACTTAAGAATCGATAGGTTTCCTTTACAAGAATACGGAAGGCCATTAATAACCCAAAAGACAAGCAGGTATATAACAGAAGGCCCGTACCCGCAAATACGTGTTGACCGGTATAGGAAGCATAGGCATTATTACCTACCATAGTCAATAAAAAGACTGAGCTCGAGGCCAAAGCTATTCTGTAAACATCGGTAAAGGTACTGTGACGAATAATCCCCGAATAAGTTCTAAACACACTAAAGCACAGTAATTGAACGACCAGGATAAGAAGCGATTTTTCAATCAAGGTCAATACCGTAGGGGTGGTAATTGGAACGCTACGAAGGATAAAGATTGTAATAATAAATGCAAAGAGACAGAGGGATAAATCTATGATCACCACCATCCAACGAGGCAAGAAGTTTTGCTCCAGAACAAAGTTTCGAACTCCAGCGTACTGTTTGTTTAAAAAAGTGAGCTTCATGTTTTTTTCCATAATACTATCTTTTAAAATATTTGAGGATAGCGTTTGCAATACGGTCGCGAGCCCCTTGGTCTAGGTTACTGCCAGAAGGCAGGCAGAGGCCTGTATTAAAGAGGGTTTCGCTGGTTGTATTGCCATAATATGGGGAGTTTTTAAAAACTGGCTGTAAGTGCATTGGTTTCCACAGGGGTCTGGATTCAATGTTTTCGGCCATTAATGATTCTCTTAGCGCATTAGGATTGTTATTTTTATCGGGTTTATTAAAGGTAATACAACTAAGCCAATGGTTGCTAAAAAGGTTGTTGTTGTATTCTTTAAAGACCTTAATTTCACTAAAGTTAGAAAAAAGATCTTTATAAAACAAGTTCATTTCTCTTCTAAGCGCCACATGAGCGTCTAGCACCTCCATCTGGCCTCTGCCAATACCAGCACAGATATTACTCATTCTATAGTTGTAACCAATGTGGCTGTGCTGATAATGGGGAGCATCATCGCGAGCTTGGGTGGCTAGAAAGAGCGCTTGGTTTTTATTGGATATATCTCTAGTAGCCAAGGCTCCGCCACCAGAGGTGGTAATTATTTTATTCCCATTGAAAGAAAGTATGGAGAAATGGCCAAAGGTGCCGCATTTTTGTCCATTATAACTACTACCCAAGGCTTCGGCACTATCTTCTATAACTGGAATATCGTATTTTTTAGCTATTGCTGCCACCTCATCTACCTTATAAGGCATACCATATAAATGTACCGCAATAATTGCCTTAGGCTTTTTGCCGAGGGCAATGCGCGCGTTAATAGCTTCTTCTAAATAATGGGGAGAAAGGTTCCAAGTATCTGGCTCGCTGTCTATAAAAATAGGAGTTGCGCCTTGATAGACGATCGGATTGGCAGAAGCGGAAAAGGTCATGCTTTGGCATAACACCTCATCGCCCGGGCCAACGCCAAGCATAATTAATGATAAATGGATAGCTGCAGTGCCAGAACTGAGAGCAGCGACATGGCTCTCTTGGCTTAAGTAAGATTCTAAAGCAAGCTCAAAAGCATTGACATTGGGGCCCAGAGGGGCTATCCAGTTAGTGTCAAAAGCATCTTGAACATAATTTTGTTCAGTCCCGCCCATATGTGGCGACGAGAGATAAATCTTTTCTTTCATAGCATAATATGCTAGCTTGGTTTAAAACTGTTTGTAACAATTTTAAACATTAAGCTAATGGTTATAGGCAAGTCCATTTATGTGATTGCGTTAAATGGACTTTCGGGGAGATGCAAATGTAGGAAAAATTAGGTTAATATTTTGGGGTTGGGGAAGGTTTTTGTGTTTTCTTTGGTGGGTTGGCGGTTGGCGGTTGGCGGTTGTCGGTTGTCTGTTGTCGGTTGTCTGTTGTCGGTTGTCGGGTGGCGGTTGGCGGTTGGCGGTTGGCGGGTGTCTGTTATCGGTTGTCGGTTGTCGGTTGTCTGTTGTCGGTTGGCGGTTGTGGGTTGTGGGTTGTTGGTTGATTGTTTAACTGGTTAATTGTGTAATTGTGTAATTGGTTAATTGGACAAATTGGGGAGGATTAAAGCGGAGGTGGGTTATTCCCCCCTTAGAAGGGGGGTTGGGGGGATGTTTTTTGGGGGTTGACTGTGGTTTTTTTGTGTTTGGTGTGGTAGGTGCTGTCATGTAGAGGTTGCCACGGCCTACGGCCTCGCAATGACCCGTCTACTTCGTGCCGGGCAGGCGAGTTAGGTTTAATGAAGATTTGGAGGTATTGCTTTGCTTCGCTCGCAATATTTGAGAGCGATTGTATTATTTTGTTTTAGTTTTGATAGATTGTAATTAACTGCCAGTGCCGCAGGTACGGCATATGGGTAGAAAAATTAGTGTGAGTAAGCCATTGTCCTGTAGGGACAACATATGAAAAGATGGGTTTTTTTGAAATGCGTGAGGGTTTGGTTGAGGGGTTGATGGTGGGTATGTTTTGTGTTTGGTGTGGTAGGTACTGACATGTAGAGGTTGCCACGGCCTACGGCCTCGCAATGACCCGTCTACTTCGTGCCGGGCAGGCGAGATAGGTTTAATGAAAATTTGAAATGGTTGTTGCGCTGCGCTCGCAATGACCCGACTACTTCGTGCCGGGCAGGCGAGATATGTTTAATTGAAATTTGGATGTATTGCTTTGCTTCGCTCGCAATATTTTAGAGCGATTGTATTACTTCGTTTTAGTTTTGATAGGTTAAAATTAATTGCCTGTGCCGTAGGTACGGCATATGGGTAGAAAAAATAGTGATGAGTAAGCTATTGTCCTGTAGGGACAACATATGTAATGCCGGGTTTATTAGAATTGCTTAATTTTTTCGTTAAGATGTTGATTTGTTGAGAGTTGATGGTGGGTATGTTTTGTGTTTGGTGTGGTAGGTGTAATCATGTAGAGGTTGCCACGGCCTACGGCCTCGCAATGACCCGACTACTTCGTGCCGGGCAGGCGAGTTAGGTTTAATGAAAATTTGGATATTGCTTTGCTGCGATTACAATATTTTAGAGCGATTTTATTACTTCGTTTTTAGTTTTGATAGATTGAAATTAATTGCCTGTGCCGTAGGCACAACATATGGGTAGAAAAATTAGTGATGAGTAAGCCATTGTCCTGTAGGGACAACATATGGAAAAATGGGTTTTTTTGAAATGATTGATTTTTTAGTTTAGAGTTGAGGGGTTGATTGTGGGGTGGTTTTGTGTTTTCTTTGGTAGGTGCAATCATGTAGAGGTTGCCACGGCCTACGGCCTCGCAATGACCCGTCTACTTCGTGCCGGGCAGGCGAGATAGGTTTAATGAAAATTTGGATATTGCTTTGCTGCGATTACAATATTTTAGAGCGATTTTATTACTTCGTTTTTAGTTTTAATAGGTTAAAATTAATTGCCTGTGCCGTAGGTACGGCATATGGGTAGAAAAATTAGTGATGAGTAAGCTATTGTCCTGTAGGGACAACATATGGAAAGAGGTGTTTTTTAGAAATGATTGATTTTTTAGTTTAGAGTTGAGGGGTTGATTGTGGGGTGGTTTTGTGTTTGGTGTTTTTTGTGGTAGGTGCTGACATGTAGAGGTTGCCACGGCCTACGGCCTCGCAATGACCCGTCTACTTCGTGCCGGGCAGGCGAGATAGGTTTAATGAAGATTTAGAGAGGGTTTGGAAGGTTTGGCCACGAATTCACGAATTGATTTTTGGTTAGTATGAATGGTAAAACGTAGTGGTGTGGAAGACGCACGAATTATTTTCCTTCGCTGGCGCTCGAAAGGAATAAACACGAATTCGTGATTAAACTTTAAGTTGGAATGAAAGGTTGACCGCAGGGGTTGGGGATTTGGAAGTTATTAGAACAAGGAGGTTCGACTGCCCTTCGTCTGTGCTCAGGACGGGCTGCTTGCTGACATTTTGCTTGCTCTGACATTTGGGTTGCGTTTTGGGGTTGGGTTATTTTAGGTGGTGTTTTATGATTTCGGGGTTGATGCCGGTGTAGTCTGCGAATTCGTAGATGGTGAGGAGGTGGTGCTTTTTTTTGTGAAGGTAGTTTCTTATTTCTTTATTTAAGTAGAGGGCATGACGGTATGACTTTCCGGTAAGGAGTTGGATGTCCTTTGGATAAATTACTATTCTAGAGGTACGGGAACTTTTTTGGGAAGTTGGAATTTTGCTATTTTCTTCATCGGGGTACATGGTGGTTTTTTAGAATAGTAAATGTTTGCGGAACATTTCTATAAACAGAAATGATTAATTTGATGTGACAATTATTTATCATTGAAAATTATTTTTAATGAATTAGAACCAAGATTTATGATTGCTATTATTTTGGTTTTAATTAAGGAAAAACGGGGTTTTAGATTTTAACACAGTAGTGTGATACTAGGGGTTGACTAGGGAAACACTAGCATGAATGTAGCACTAGAGTAGCTTGAAAGGTATAGGGAATATGCATTAATTGAGAATGAAAGTAGTATTGATTGCTCTCCAACCATACATTCATATTTTTTAAAACTACTTTAAACAATTTGAAAGTAGCATTGATTTTCTTATGCTTAGGAGTTAATTTAGATTTTTGTATTGAATGAGGTTTTTGAGTTCCTCTAAAGGCAAAAAGCGAATAGCAGAATATTTACGACGAACAATTTTAAATCTGCTGATGTGATTAAAATAAAGCACATCTCCTAAAAAAAGCATTAAGATACCGTCCATAGCCGCTTGTAGATCGAATTTAGAGTACCTTCTATCCAATTCCATATATATGATAAGATGGAATTTATTTGACGACTTATAAATTTTTTGCACTGCAAAATAAATCTGAAAAACAGTGGTAGGTAGATCAAAGAAATTTATTGTTGAACAAAGTTGTATAATGGAGCCATTATATGGAGAAACACCTATTTGAAACTCCCAAAAATCTGAATACGGAGCTCGATTAACAATTTTGAAAATAAGCGCTTTTAATTGGTTGTTGCCATGTGAGGGGAATACTAATTTGGCCCTGATATTTTCTCGCATTATGTATAAGGCAAAAATTCTTATCTTAGGATGGATTTTGACCGCTTTAGTGTTTAAAGTATCAAAAAGCTCGCTATGTAGTTTTAAATTCTCTTTACATTGAGTCTCAATTAAATCAGTTTGAATAGCTAAAAAGTGATTCCAAAAATCAGTTATCTTTGTTTCCATGGTTCTCTATTTTAATAAGGTACGGGGGAATGTTTATAGTATTCTATAAATTTTGATTTGTGTAGCACACAATAATTCTATCGCATTATTTCTAATCTTTCTAAAACAAAATTATCTTCTGCTTGTATGTAGGCGTGCATTGGGATGATGGTAGCTCCTAATTTTTTCTTTTCGAAACTGGCTGAAATACCGAAGTCTATGGATTTAAAATTTTGTGCAGTAGCTATAAGGATTGTTTGATAAAGCAACTGACGGTAAGTCTGATATTTTTTTAATTGGGAATAATCTAATCCGACTAATGAGGGCACATAAATATTATTACTGTTTTTATAACAAAACATTACTCCTAATGGGGTTTCTACTCCTACTCCGGTTTTAGGGTATAGCAATATGAATTCCCATTGTGCACTTTTATTCATATTATGAAATACTTCAAATGGATATGTATAAGTGTTTATAGCAAAATTTTTATTCTTTACATTTTTATACAATTGGTAGCACTTTATTAAGGTAGCTTGTGGCAGGGACTGCATTGTCTGAACCACAACCAATTCTTCATAAGGCAAAATATCTTTTCGATAGTGTTTTGCAGACCTTTTTGATAGTGACTGTATATATTTTGTTTTATCCTTCCAGGTAATTTGTGGGATGACGCAGGCGTCTGGCATTTGAATTTTTATAAAACCTTGTTCGATAAAAAAATTATTTAAAGGTGAGGTTGAATTTTTAAAATCTCTTAATACAGTAATTTGGCTACCTTCTTTTTTAGCTGTGATTTCGAGGTGATGCAATATTTTTCGCCAAGCCTGATGCCATTCTGGATGATCTATATTAGTGTACTGATGCGTGCCTTCGGAAAATAGAGACCCCATAGCTGTTACCTTTTGAGAAGCATAATACTTATCTACCTTCCGCTTTTCCTCCATTTTTTGAGATACTGATAGAGGGGAAAGCATATCGTCTTTCCAAATAGCCGTGGTAAAGAAGGTTATAACGACAGGAACATTATTTTGGTCGAAAACGATATAGAAGTGAAAATTCCAATTATGTTCTTTATCATTATTTTGTGAAAATGCTTCAAATAAAAATTGTAATCCCTCCCAATCACAAATATTGTTATTCCCCATATATGTATTCCAAAACTTTTTGTCGATTGCGCCGATATTGGATTGATATGTAAGGTATATATCAGATTCGTTTAAAGTTGATTTTCCTTGACCGTTGGATTGGAGTTTAAACAATTTTGAAACTCGTTGGAGTGAAGTTTGAGTGTCTTGAAGGGCTAGAGGAAAATGGTATTCCATTGCTGCAACCAATTTTTTCATATCCTCTTTTTGATTATGGCGAGCAATGGTAATTCGGACTCCTGTATTTTTAACTGGTACTGCAGGAAAAAGACCGAGGTTTACGAAGAAACCTTCTTTCAACAATCTTTTTACAAAATTATAGCCGGTTGCCGGCATACCTGTACCGATATAAAAGACTGGGGAGCTGTTTTTATCTACCAATGGTAAGGAGGTATTTTCTAGTAATTCATTAAAATATATAATTCGTTCTTGCAATTGATTTTGGAGAGAATAAATTTCATCGGATAGATGAATATCTGCAGAAGCGATAGCCGCAGCTACGGATGCGGGTTCTAACTGAGCTGAAAAGGTAAGGGGTCCGCCAAAGTTTTTAATGTATTGGTGAAATTTTTTATTTGGACAGACTAAAACAGCACCACTAGCGCCGAATGTTTTGCTTAGTGTGGTGAATAGAAGTATATTTTCTGGCAGGGATTGGAAATTACTTGCTACGAACCCTGTGCCGTGTTTTCCCCGCCAACTCATGCCATGGACATCATCAATATATAGATGAAGTTGAGGATATTTCTTAGTGAGATTCATTAATTCTGAAATAGGTGCAAAATCGCCAAACATTGAGTAGACTCCATCTGCCATATACCAGATTTTATTGGCTTTAGTGTTAAGCTCCTTTAATTTTGATTCGAGCATATTTAAATTATTATGACGAATCATTTCGACTGGAACGTTTCTTATTTTTAAATTTTGGACTGCACTTTGAACCGACCAGTGTACTTGATGATCGAGAATTACTGCATCTTCATCTCTTACTACGGTGGGTATAACTGCCATATGACCTAAAGTGCTATTTTTAGTTACTACTATTGGTTGCTTATACATTTCATAGAGTTTTTCTTCTAGGGAAGCATATAAGGGATGTGATATATAGGTTTTAGACAAAGGGAATTGGGTACCATAATCGTAGATTGCTTTAGAAGCGGCATCTTTTAAACGAATATCCTGCTCCAGCCCCAAATATCCTGTAGTGCCGAAGTGATATAATTCTTTATTAGCGATACCAATTTTACGTCCGTTAAGTTTCTTTCCATCTGCATATAGATGGATTACTCCTTGTTGTTTTGCATTGCTTATTACTTCATCAATAGAATCCATAAAGTTGTTGTGTTTAATTTTTGCCATGATTTCAAATTTTGTTGATACATATTTAATTTAATAGGGAATGGAGAATTATTGAATTTTTAGCTTAGGATTTGGAGGGCGTGGGTAAACGGTGATTCTATAAATGCGCGTTGATATAAGTTGCCTTGAAGAACATACTTTGAGGCCGAAATTGATCCATATCATGATTAAGATTTTAACTATAAAAAGCTACTATTTTAATAAGGTTAGCAGGCTCTATGAATTAAAGTTTGCGAAAAAAATATAGGAATCCAAAATATTGGCAGGTGTAGGACTTAAAATAATCCCTTAGGTAACAAAATAAATCCCTTAGAGTAAAAATTTCGCTTAATATGATGGTTTTCTGACCCTTAGGCACACAATAAATTTTATTTTTTTGAAAAATATTTTTTAATTTGGTAGGGTTACTAGGAAAAATCTGGACCAATGGAACGGGTACACGAAACAAATTTCTGTAAGTTTTGGACTGATGGAGATATCTTATTTGTTATATATAAGCCAATCCCCTATCTGAATATTGATATAGCAAAAAATATTGTTGCAAGTAGATTACAATTTCAGGAAGGAAAAAGGGAGGCTATTTTTTGTGACACCCGTGGGATTATGGACAGCAGTAAAATGGCAAGAGATTATCTGGCTTTAGAAGGCTCTGTATTAACGCGAAGAATCGCAATTTTTGACGATAGAAATATCGCGAAGGTGATGTTAAAATACTATTTATTCCGAAACGTGCCCTTAGTACCTACTGCTGTTTTTACCGATCGGGATAAAGCAATTATTTTTCTAAAAATAAACCAATAAAATGCAAATCACCCATGAGAAGCATAGATATTGAAAGGCTAAAGGACATCCAACAAGTAATACAGGCTATGGCTCAAGGAGATTTTAGCTTAAGAGTTGCGCGTACTGCAGAAGATGACGCGATTGAAACAATAAGCGTGGTGCTCAATATGATGGGAGAAGAAATGAAGGAGACCTTAAAATTTTATAGCGATATGCGAAGAAGAAGTTCGCAAAATGAGCATATCCACATGGTATTTATTTTAGATAATAACTATAAGATTTTATTTGTCACGAATAATGTAAATATGATTTTGGGCTATGAAGCTACAGAATTAATCAATAAATCATTTTCAACAATCTTGTCTGAAAACTATATAGAGTTATGGAGATTAGTTGGCAGTAAAATACTATTCTCGGAGAGGTATAATAAGCAACACGAGATGATATTACGAAGTAAAAACAATATAGAGCGCGCGTATTCTTGTGGAGTAGTATCTATTTATGACAAGATTGCAAAAGCACAATATATTATGATAGATAGCTATCAACCATTGCTTAGAAGTAAAATGCTGGAGGATATTAAAAAACAATTAACTGAATCGGATACCATAAAGAGCAAAAAAAAATTGCCAAATACGTTATTACGACCAAAAGACAGATACGCATTGCAAAATATTTATAATTACATATTAAAAAATCTAGATAAACCACTTCCTCATTTAAAGGACTTAGCTCATGAATATGCAATCAATGAATTCAAACTTAAATACGGTTTTAAAAAATTGTATGGCACATCTGTATTTCGATTTTGCAAACAAGAGCGCATGAAAAAAGCAAGATTATTAATAGAAAACACCAATTTATCAATGGGCGAGATTGCAAAAATTTGTGGCTATAAAAGTCAGACGCATTTTAGTAAGGACTTTAGCGCTTATTTTGAAATAGCTCCCAGCAAAATAAGAAAGGCATAGAAACGAAAGGACTTGCGGATTGGGGGATTAAAGTAGATGTGGGTAAGATTTCGAACAAATTACAGAATACATTTAGACAACTACTCACACTTACTACTCCATTTAATTTGCTGGTTTATATTCGGGTGCAAATATCCCATTTTAAAAAAAATCCTTTAAATACAAATTTAATTTAACCAATTGCATAGCTGTGTTGATTTGAAATTTACTCAGGCTGTTAGTTGGTAATGAGATTATGGGAACTAAAGTTTGGAAATATCTTATTCTAGAGCATCTACCTGTTTTGATAGATGTTTATAGCAATGGTTTAAATGAGATTTCACGAAATCAGGTGGATTCTACTATTAAGACGACTTGGATTTCTGAAATTGATATTGAGAGCACCAATCTTCAAGAGCTTATTGAGAAATATAGGTATGACTTTATCTGTGTCAATTTTAATTTTCCTTTTAGTAATCAGAAGAAACATCAATTAGCAATAGATTTTTTGGCATTTGTTACTAACCATTATCCAGCTATTAGAATTATGGTAAGTGTACAAAACACAACTGTTTATAAAATGAAGATGTTGTATCAGAAGATAAACCCCACGTGTATTATAGATGTAAGAGACTGTACCCAGAAAACAGTCAATAGCGCTTTTAATGACCTAAGTAGAGGAGAAATATTTTATAGTAAGACTGTTTTACAGTTATTCCATAAATATTTAGAGGCAAATGGAGTAATGGATAGTTTGGATTATGAAATTCTCTATGAGCTTTCTATTGGGACGCCAATAAATGTTCTTCCCAAGAAAGTTTTGCTCTCCGCTTCAGTAATATATAGAAAAAAGATTAGAATAAAAGAGTTTTTTGGAGTTGCGGAATTAACTGATAGTGAGCTGGTGCAGGAAGCACGGAGAAGAGGTTTTGTATGAGTTTGTGGTCGTTTTGTGTTTGTGGTAAAGGTGTTGGGTGCTGGATGCTGGATGGAAGTTTGTTAGTTGTGGGTGTGTGTTTGGTGTGGTAGGTGTAATCATGTAGAGGTTGCCACGGCCTACGGCCTCGCAATGACTCTTCGGCTGCGCGAAGGGCAGGCTCGGTAAGATTTATCGTGAACGGAAAACGGTATATTTTGAACGGGAAACGGTTTATTTATACCGAGAATCGGTGCGGGTTTTGTTTTAGTTAGCTCTAATTTTATCTCGCTAGAAATTACTCAGCTTAAGGATATTATGGCATTACCAAAGAACAGAACTTTCTTCAGAATTATGGTTAGGCTTGTTTCCTATCTATTTATACTACTTTTTGTTTATGCGGCTATTAGCAAATTATTAGATTTTGAAACATTTACTGTGCAACTAGCGCAGTCTCCCCTACTCAGTGCCTATGCTGGCTTTATAGCTTGGCTAGTCCCAGGAATAGAAATGGCTATTGCCTTGTTATTGATGGTGCCAAAATTTAGAACAATTGCCCTTTACGCCGCCTTTACCCTAATGGCCATGTTTACGGCCTATATTTTTATTATTCTAAATTACTCTGACTTTATACCCTGCTCTTGCGGAGGAGTTTTGGAAAAAATGAGTTGGACACAGCACTTTATCTTTAATCTTGTTTTTATAATCCTAGCGGGAGTAGTGGTTTTTTTCACTACCGAAAAAAATAACAAAGCGAAATTACTTTTGCTTGCCACTCTGATTGTTATCGGAATTGGGATAGTTACTTTGCTGTTTGCCTTTTCGGAGCGAAAGATGCTCAGAAATAATGCCTTTATACGTAGGTATCCACCTACACGTGCGGTTTTTGACAAGGCGGTAGATCTTGCGTTTAATTCGTGGTATATAGCGGGAGCGGATGGAGAGCAAGTATATTTGGGAAATTCAACTGCGCCGCTTAACATAAAGGTTCTAAATACCGAACTTACCCAAGTTGGAGAGTATAGAATATCGCTTGATGAGATGGAATTACCTTTTACATCTGTAAAAATTAATGTACTCCCTCCCTATTTTTATGTGGCTGATGGGATGGTGCCTGTAATATTTAGAGGAAATATTGCAGATTGGAAGGCAACCCGAATATTAACAGACACCATATTCTTTACCAACAGCATACCGATAGATAGTGTAAAAACAGCTATTAGGTTTGTAGGAGGTAGAAGTTCGATAAATGAAATTGGCATTATTGATTTTAGAGACACGCTTCGATTTACTTATACAGATAATATATTAAAAAAGCAGGTGGATGGGCTGTTCGATACAGATGGACAATTACTTTATAACCGGCAGTTAAACAGCCTTGTTTATATATATTTCTATAGAAATGAATATATCTGCTTCGCTCCTACTCTAAATAACATAAACCACGGTAAAACCATTGATACCGTTTCTATAGCGCAAGTTAAGGTTGGGAAAGATAATGCAGGGAATTTAAAATTGGCCTCTCCCTCCTACCCAATAAATGTATATGCTGCAACTTTTGGCACTTATTTATATGTACAATCTGACAGACTTGGAAGATTTGAGCCTAAGGAAATGCTTAAGGAAGCTTCAATTATTGATGTTTATGATTTACTTGATAACACTTATCTGCACAGTTTTTATATATACCACCACAAAAAACATAAAATGAATTCTTTCACCGTAAATGGCGATAAACTGTTTGCTATAATGGATAAGTATCTGGTTGTTTATGAGCTTAGGTGAGTTCCTAAGCTAGGGCTGTGAAGTGAAAATGAATATGAAGTAGGACGGTAAGACGTAGGACGTAAGACAAAATGGAACCACGAACCACGAATGAAGGGAATCAGGGCTAGCCAAGACGATCACTCGGGGATCTTTGGGTGTTAGGTTGGAAATGAAATCGAAATCGAAAACGAAAACGAAATCGAATCAGCTTATTTTGGAATTCGTTAATTTGGGATTCGGGGTTTGTTAGAATGGAAGGTTTGGCCACGAATTCACGAATTGATTTTTAGTTGGAGTGAAAGGTTGACCGGGGGGTTGGGGATTTGGAAATTGTTGATTCATCTGAACGAGGGGTGCGACTGCCCTACGTCTCCGCTCAGGACAGGCTAGCTCACCCTGACAATGGCGGATTGCCCTTGATAGTGGTTATAAAAATATCTTGCAAGAACAGGGAAGGCCGAAAACCTGATAAAGAGAGTAGGCATTAATTTAAATTTACATTAATATGAAAAATTTGATAAGTAAAATTGTATTACCGATTGCGGTATTTATGGTAGCCATCGTGGCTGCCTTTGCTTCCAAGGGAGCCGATAGTGAAAATACTGCATTAGAGCAGGGTTATATTCACGCTAGTACACCTTGCGAAGTTTCGATTGAGTGCAGTCCCAATGGGTTAACTGTTTGCAAAGTTGGCAGCAAACAGGTGTTTGGGATGAATGCTGCTTCGCAGTGTACACGCACACTGTATTTGCCGATACAGAATTAGTAAGATTGGCGTCCTGTTAGGGCGCCATTTTTATTTTAAATACGTATCAAACCATTCGATTATTTTTTGGCTTAAATCTCTTTGATTTTCAGAAATATCTATATCGTGGGCTTCACCGGGGTACACGTAAAAGGTTACAACCTTATTTAATCTACGGAGGGCTAAATACATTTCTACACTTTGAAACCAGTGGATATTTCTATCTTGATCGCCTTCCCAAATCATTAAGGGGGTATTTATGTTTTTTATATGTTCTATAGGCGAATTTTGGCGGTATGCTTCGGGATCATCAAAATACGATTTACCCATACGCCATTGTTGATGTTCCATGCGCCAGATTTGCGGTAAACCATCATCAGAATTTATACTCAAATAATAGCTCAACATATTCGTAACTGGTGCTCCAGCAACTGCAGCCTTAAATATATTGGTTTGACCCACTATAAAGGCTGTTTCGTACCCTCCATAAGAATGACCTAAGAGCCCTACCCTATCCTTGTCAACCACATTAAGTGAGAGCACTTTATTAACGGCTGCCGTTACACATTCCACTGCAGATATACCGGGATTGCCAATGCGATATTTTATATCCGGTTCGAATACAAAATAGCCTTCAGCAGTAAGACTTTCTGGATTATAGCCATCTCTCGTATATAAGGACGGGAAACAATAGTTGTAGAAATTATGTGATTGTACTTCATAAATTTTAACAATCATAGGGTATTTTCTATCGGGCTGATAGTTGTCGGGATAATACAGAATTCCGTTTAAGTTTTTCCACACTCCGGCTTTATAAGTAATTAACTCTCTCTTGCCATTTACGAAATTTTTATATTGAGGGTTGGATTGGTAAATCAGTTTTGTCGATTTCTCGGAATCCTTTATATAATATAACTGCGGAGGTGTATTTGGGGATTCGGTTATGAAAACATAAGCTTTTCCATCCTTTGCTTTTTGGAGGCCGTGTGATTTTGAGGCGAATATTCCAAAATTTTTAATCATACCGTTAGGTGATAAAACAGCGTATCCAGAAGATTTATCAGTCCCTTTTATCGACATAATTAATTCTTTAGAAAGGTCAATTTCGTAGGAATAAAACTCTGGGGTTCGAATTGGTGGGTAACCTTTTAATAAATTGGTTGGTAATCGATAAACAGTTTTAGTTTCTCTACCACGAGTGAGACGCTTGTATGATTTACCATTTATGGAAATATGCCATATATCGTAGGCATCATAGATTAAAACACCCGTATCGTCCTGTGTCCATCCCACCATCCCATACGGGATTAACGGTTCTGGCCTATCATGTTTTTCTTTATAAAGAACGGTTGTAAATCGTTTTGTAAGGTTTGTAAATTGTTGCTTAGATATGCTATAATTTATCCAATCATTCCCGTTAAAATAAGCGATATTGTTTCCACTTGGTGACAGTTGTATATACCCTCCCCCCGTTTGTTGTTTTGCAATAAGCAATTTTTCTTCTCCAGACTCTAAGTTTAATAGATATATATCGACTTTTGGATGTTGCAGATATAAAGGCTCATAATCCATTATATTAAATCGAAGTGCATATTTTTGATTTGAAGTAAGCACTATTTGAGGTTTTTCGGGAGAGGCTATTTGTTGTAATTTTCTTTTAATAGGATTCCATGAGCATAGCATCTGCCAATTTTCTGGCGTACTTTCAATTATTTTTCTAGGATAAACCCATTTATCGGAGCCTTTCCAGGTTTGCACACTTGGTAAAGTATCGTTGGCATTGACAGGTATAATTTTCCTATGCATATAGAAAAACACCCTCCTTCCGTCTTTGGAGAAAAACGGAGCAAGAAAACCTATATGCATATTTTTAAAAAGTGGGGCTTTTAGCGATTGAGAAATTAGCTTTGTTGGATATTGTGCATTTCCATAATACAATATAGAATCATTTTGCACAAAGAAAAATTGCTCTCCCGAATCGCTCCAAAGCAATTTACTATAAGATTCTGCCCGTTCATTTAAAACTATACTACTTCCGTCGGAAAGGTTTAATAGATTGACAGATACATCTTCATTTCGACTAGCGATGTATAGCAGATATTTGCTATTTGGGCTAAAATTATAGGCTGAAACTCCTTCAAGAAACAGGCTGTCATTTTTAGATAGGTTGTAAAGAAGTAGGCCTTTTGGAGAATTACCATGATGCCCTGTGGTTTTTAAGCCGAGCAGGTTTCCATCCTCAGAGAATTTATATGAAGTGCCATCGAGATTATATTTTAACTTTCCGGTATTTAGATTTAGAAGTCCAAAGCCTTTTTGTTGGTTTTTAAAGGCAAACCATTGTGCATTATTACTGAAATTCGTGCCATAACTCTCGGGAAAAGCATAAACTTTACTACCATCTGTGGCTACAACTTTTACAGTATCTACTGTCTCTTGGGAGAATAATTTAAAACTGCTCCACTTACCGTTTGGAGATAAAATGGGCGTTGACATTTCTGTGAATTGTAAATAATCATTTTGAGTAAGCAATTTTTTAGCAGGAGCTTGCCCCCAAAGAAAGCAAGCCCAACTGGCTAAAAAGTAAACAAAAAAATATATTTTCAAAAACTTCTGTTTTATTGCTAAGGATTTACGTAACATTAGTAACCGGGGTTTTGCGGTAAGAGATTGGGGTTAGCAAGCAATTCAGATTGAGGTATTGGCAAGAGCACATCTGTGGGTTGCCAAGCAGGTTTTATAGGTAGCAAGGTTTCCGTTGCGTTTGAGGTTCTGGTTAAGTTGAACCATCTTAAACCGTGTTCTGAAAAAAACTCATGAAATACTTCGGTGGCAATGGCATTTAATATTTCTTCTTGAGACGTGGCCGTGATGGGCGGTAAGCTAGCCCTCTGTCTGACTGCATTTAAATCGTTCTTTGCTTCACTGAGTATTCCTAAGTGTGCTCGTGCTTCTGCTCTTATTAGATACATTTCTGCCAAGCGGAATACAATGGAGAATTCCTCGCTTCTTCCTGGGGTATTCAATTTATATTTGTTAGGGTAATACCAGGTATCAGAACCGTTAGTAACCTCCCCTATCCATAAGTCTCTGCGTGTATCCATAGGTTCAAAAGCACCAACAAACTCTGGTCTAAGAGCGGCAAAGGGCGGTGGACCAACAGTAAAGATGAAAGTCTGTCCTTCCATAGTATTATTGCCTTCTCGTGGTTTTAATTGCCAGATGGTAGCAGGGCTATTTTTTAGAAAAACATTTTCAACGTTTTCGCCAAGTTCAAATGGGCCATCTTCTATTAACATTGTAGTGGCTTCAATGGCCAATTGCCATTGCTCTGTTTCCAAATAAACCTTTGCCAATAATGCTGTAGCGACTGTGCCATCTACATATATATGATTTCCTATAAAGTTTTCTTCTGGCAAAAGTGAGCGGGCCTCAAGAATATCGTTAACTATATATTCTAATACTTCTTGTATCGGTAAACGCGAGACGGTGCTATTTACCGTGTAGTCTGTTGTAGTTATATATGGAATATCGCCAAACAATCGGGCTAAATTAAAATGTGTAAGCGATCTAATAGCTAGAGCTTCCCCTTGAAGGGGTTCAATATCTTCAAGGCTTAGTTTGGTAGATTTTTCCAAGCCTTGTAAAATGGCATTACATCCATAAATTATACTATAGCTAGAATTCCAGAAACTGGAAACTTGTTCGTTGGTAGATAAAATGGTATGATTGTAAAATTGTCCCACAGAACCTACTGGTGTGCCATAATAATCAAGTTCGTCGGCATACAAGCCCATTAAAACCCCCAACCCACCAGTACCGCCACTGACAAGGCTATTGTCGCGCAGTTGGGCATAAATCTCTGACATAGCAGCGCGAGCGGTTGCAATGTCCTCAAAAACAGCTACTCCCGTGAGTTGAGATTCGGGGAGGCCGACATCTAAACTTTTTTCACAAGAGCAAAAAAGCAATGTTAGTATAGGCCATATTGCGCACATTTTTCTTAAAAAACGAAATCGACATTTTTTGTTATTGTTATTACGTTTCATCATTCTCAGTTTAAATTAGAAATTAAGTTGCACTCCCCCACTAAATCTTCGCAGGGGTGGCAGAAAGCCTGTAAGTTGTTCAGGATCTCCTCCTTTGTAATTGGTAATGGTTAGTAGGTTTTGCGCTTCTAAAAACAACTTGCATTGCATTTTTTCAAAAGGCAGGGTGTAGCTAATGGAAGTGTTTTTTAAGCGTATGTAAGAGGCATCGCTAAAAGCGGCACTGCTAACACTAAATTTGTAAAAGGCATTTACTGCCTCTGCATTTGAGCCAGTAGTGTACAATTGGGTTTGGGCGTTATCTCCGGGTTGTTGCCAGTGATCTAACACAGCTGTAGGTTGGTTAACCATTGTTCCGGCTGGGGAACCTGCGTACCAATAATTAAAACTTTGTTGTTTACTAAACTGGAAAAAAACATCGAATTGCCAGTTGCCGTAACTCCATGTGTTTGACAGGCCGCCATAAAATTTTGGGGCGGTATCTACTATATACTGTCTATCGTCAGGGGAACTGATTGAACCATCGCCATTATAATCCTCAAACTGATAGATACCTGTTTGTGGGTCGACTCCTGTAAAATGATATAGTTTGCGTATGGTGATGGGTTGGCCGAGT
Source organism: Aequorivita marisscotiae (assembly GCF_029814825.1). Classification (NCBI taxonomy): domain Bacteria; kingdom Pseudomonadati; phylum Bacteroidota; class Flavobacteriia; order Flavobacteriales; family Flavobacteriaceae; genus Aequorivita; species Aequorivita marisscotiae. Next base: position 2,990,477 of record NZ_CP122379.1, read on the forward strand.
ACGTAACGATTACTATAAGTGCTTGCCTCCAGACCTGGAAACGCTAGCAATTTATTTTTAGGAAGGCTTATATTAAAAATGCTATTCCACTTAAATTTTTCACCTTTTACGTTTAAAGTTCGCAGATTAATTTCCCAACCGGAATTTTCAACCTTAGCGCCAAGATTGGCCTGTATGGATTGGAAGCCTGTAGTACTAGGCAATGGCATTCCCACTAATTGGTTGGTGGAGCGGTTGCGGTAGTAATTGGTTTCAAGGTATATTCTATCTTTTAGAAAACCCAATTCCAAAGCTATTTCGGCCTTATAGTTTATCTCCCAACCAAAATTTGGGTTAAAAAGTTGGGTAGGAGAAAGCCCTATAGTACCGTTATAAGGATTACCGCTAACGGAATAGGTATCTAGATATTGATAGTCGCCTATTTGGTCGTTGCCCGTACTGCCATAACTACCCCTTAATTTTCCAAGATTTAAAAAAGGTAGATTTTCTTTTACAATTTGTTCTTCGTTAAATAGCCAAGCAGCGCCAATTGCACCGAAATTCGCAAAACGATTTCCCGGGCCAAAACGACTGGAGCCATCTCTTCTCGCTGTGAGATTGAGGATGTATTTATTTTTGTAATTGTAATTTAATCTACCAAATACTGCCTCATATTTATAATCGGTTGTATTATCGTTAATAATAAACTGTAAACTGGCAGCAGCAAGGTTGCCCAACAAACTATTACTTGGGAAACCGTAAGCGAGCTGCGAAAAACATTGACGTGTTTCACTTTGAAAAGAACCCCCTATCAATATTTCTAAATTGCCTCCTGCCAGCTTGTGGCTATAATTGAGTTGGGGCTCGGCAATCCACGAATTACGGGAACCCTGATTACTATCTACAGAAGAGGAACTACTATCGAAGCCATAAGCAGGGTTATATATGGTGCTTGGCAGGATTCGGCGTTCGTCTATTCTAGAATCTTGAAATCCAAAAGTGCTTTTAATATTTAGATCTTTAAACAGTTTGTAACTGACATTTATACTTGAAACTAGAGTATTTCGTTTGGAAGTATAACTGGCATTGAGCTGTGCCAAGGGGTTGTCAAAAGTGCCATTTTCCCAATTGAGGTCTCCATTTTCGTCATAGAGGGTTGGGGCATTGGGTGGCAAGCCGATTGCTTTAAAGGTAAGGTCTCCGCTTGGGAGATTATTGTCTTCTATGGTATATCCAGCAGAAAAGCCTATATTGAATTTAGAATCCTTACTACTATGATCTAACTGGGCACGAACCGATGTACGCCCATATTCGGCATCGCCCATAAAGACCGTAGTTTCATTACGATGTGCGGCACTAACTAAGAAGTGGTTGTTTTTAGAACCACCGCTAATTGAAGCTTCCCAAGTGCGCAGTCTAGCCGTTTTGCCCATAAGTTGTTTTTGCCAATCGGTATATCTATTCGGATCCCAAGTACCATTTATATCATAGGCATATTCTGGATATTCTGTAATGCCATCATTGGCAAAGGCTTCTTTCCGCATTTTTAAATACTGTTGGGTATTTAGCGTATTTACACCTCTTGTGATATGAGCCACACCTGAGGTTGCACTTACTGAGTATTTTGTATCTCCTGCTTTACCACTTTTGGTAGTTATAAGTACAACGCCATTAGCACCTCTAGACCCATATATGGCAGTAGCATCTGCATCTTTGAGTACTTCAATACTTTCTATATCGTTTGGGTTTATCAAGCTTAGGGGACTTAATTGTCCTCCGGGCAAAATAGCGCCAGAAAGGCTTTGGTCACTAAGCGTACTAGAATTATAGGGTATACCATCGATGACATATAGGGGCTCATTCCCTGCAGCAATACTGCTTTTTCCACGGATATTAACGGTATAGCCACCACCTGATAAACCCGTAAGGGGAATTATATTTAATCCAGCCACCCGTCCCTGCAAAGCGGCCAGCGGATTATCTACTGGTTGGTTTTCAATTTCTTTGGCGGAAATCTTGGTAATACTACCGGTTTTTTCTCTATCGGAAACTTTATAATACCCAGCATTAATAACCACTACGTCCAATGCAGTAGCATTAGGCTGCATCGCAAGATTTATAACACTATTGATACCCACTGCAACTTCGACAGGCTTATACCCCAAATATTTAAAAACAAGTGTATCGTTTGAGGATGCAGTAACCGAATAGCGCCCCTCAAGATCGCTAATACTTCCTCGGGAAGTATTTTTTACCAAGACATTGACTCCGCTAAGAGGGCCTTGTGCATCGGTAATGGTACCACTAATAGATTTTAGTGGTAGGTTCTGTGATAAAAGTGGGGAGTTATGCGCTAGAGAAAAGACAAAAATACCTGCAAGGAGCAGCCTTTGCCTATGCTTATTTTTCATAGTTTTGCATGGTTAAGGTTTATATTAATTTTAACTTTCTGGCCTGCTCCGATTGTCGTCGAAAACTGGGGAGCGGGTCTTTTTTTTGTCGGTTGTCTGTTGACGGTTGTCTGTTGTCTGTTGTCTGTTGTCTGGTGTCGGTTGTCGGTTGTCTGTTGTCTGTTGTCGGTTGTCGGTTGACGGTTTGATGATTTTAAAATCCCTTCAACCTCCCGAAGGGTTCGGGAGGAGGCTTTATTACTAGGGTTTGGAACGGCCTAAATTTGAAGGGACAAGATTTTTCACTGCATAGGCACGAATTTTAAATGATTAATGTTTAATGTCTAATTGAGTATATGCAATTTTTAATTTATCAATATTGCGAGGACTAGTGCAGTGGAAGAAGCGTATGACTTTGAAGGAAAGTTGAGAAGAAAATATCAGCCAAGCCAAATACAAAAAGGCGTGGAACTCAACTTACCGGATTGGGGTACTGGTATACCTGACAACGATAAGAAAGCCACGCCCGGGTCGTGAACAATCTGCTTATCGTCTCATTGTCTAAAAATTACCAGTTTTCAATCCGAGATTCAAAGCGAATGCTTCTAATATTTTTGCTTATAGAAGAATCGCAAATTTATGTTAATGAAACAAATATAAAAAAAATATTTGATTAACACATATATGTGTTAATAAAATTCTTTTGCAATTGCAACTTTTATGGAATGGGAAATGATCACTTCAATAAAATTCGAATCCATATAGGCTGTGTTGTCAAAAAATACCGCGAGGAAAATGAACTGTCACAGTTTAAACTAGGATTGGAAATTGGAAAATCTGCTAATCAAATAGGGCGCATTGAAAGAGCGGAAAGTAATCCTACCGTAGCAACGTTAGTTGACTTAGCTGATTTTTTTAAGATTGATATTAAGGAGTTTTTTATTTAAGTTATGTTTTGGTTTAAACTATGCATATGTCCCCACCCACCCGCCTGCCGGACGGGCAGGAAACTGCCAGAAAGGGCTGTTTTGACCTCCCCAGAGGGAAGGTAGGCTTGAGTTTTAAAATAATGTGTTTCTGGAGATACTGTTTAAACTTCTGGCATTATTTGAATAAACTGAATTATGCAAACATATCGCATTAAAGTAACTCAATTTTAACATGTAAGCTTCCTTTAAAAACAAAAGATTTACTTCCACCTTCAACAAAGAAATTTTACAACCTTTTAAATGATAATTTCAGAACACCTTTATCGAGACGACTTAATGATGCTGAATTTGAAGAGCGTAAAAAAGAATTTTTAGAAACAGCTGATGCAAGAATGATAATACTTGCTTTGATAAAGAAAAGTGAAAAGGAGGAAATTGTTATCATTACGGAAGAATCTGAAAATGGAAATGACCACAAAGCATTTAAAAAAATACCTTCTATCTGTAAGATGCTTGACATTAAAGTAATGACACTACCTGATTTATTAAAAATCTATCAAGGTATTGACATTGAATTCAAATAAAAGCCAGCGTACAGCAACGGCAACCGTTGCACAACCCCATAATTTATAAAAACCCAACTCATATAAGCCGCTTTAAGCGGCTTTATTTTTTTGTTCAGATTTGAAAATGGGTAAGATTTGGGATCCTTAGAAGGAATGCTTAATCCCCGCCACCGCGCTCCCGAGACTTGGGGAGCATCGCGTGTGCCACAACATTATATTTCATTCCCACTAGCGCCTTTACCAAGCAAAATTGAATCAGAAAGCGTATCAATTTATTGTTGCATTTATATTGCTTTTCATTGGCTTTTGAAACCGACAAAATATTTATATTTGGTATTCTCCCTGGTTAAAATACACACTATTACGGTTTTCCGTATAAGCGGAAACGGATTTTGACTTATATTTGAAAAAGACAAACAAAACTACAACGCGCTACAAGTGCGATATATACGTCACTTTTATGTTGTATATACGCATGTTGTGCAACATTAGGAAAAACAAGAAACTTTTCGGATATTTATAACTTAAACTTAAGTAAAATGGCAACTGTAGATAATATACGAAACGGACTGATAGACAAGATATTATCCATTAGGAATAAAGATTTTTTAGTCGCTTTAGACAAATTAATCACTTCAAGTTCTTCGGAATCTGATATTATTGAATTGACGAAAGAACAAAAAATTATGCTCGAAATGAGTGAACAGGATATTAAAGAAGGAAAACTGATTTCTCAAGAAGCTATGGATAAAAGAAATCTAGAATGGCTAAACGCAATGTAATTTGGACTAGAACAGCCGACCTTCAATTTGTAGGAATTTTAGAATATTGGGTAAATAGAAATAAATCGAACACATATTCAAAAAAACTCTTGAAATTAGTTTCGGAAAGAACAAAACAAATAGCCGAACAACCATTAATTTTCAAAGTGACTGATTTTACAGATACGAGAGTAGCTTCACTTGGGAATTTCAGCATTTTCTATAAATTTAATGATAAAGAAATAATAATAACAGCAATTTGGGATAACCGACAAAATCCTAAAAAACTGTTGAAAATTTTGGAAAACAAAAAATAAGGTTGCCCCCGCACTGCCGCGCGATTGCAATAATATTGAATTTCTGCACTTATCTTGACGGTACCCTTGGCAATAATTTGATTGACTACAACTGGGAATGAAGAAAATCGGCAGTATCTTTTAACCCTCTCTTTCTAAGTATATCCAAAACTTGAAACTCATCCAAATCTGGATTTCTTCTATTTAAAACTAATTCTTTAAAAGCTTTAACTGCCTGTTCCGGATTTAAATCGATTATATCTGTCAAAAAATCATCCGCTGTTTTTACTGTTAACCCAAAAGACGATAAATATTCTTTAGGAAAATCCTTTATATTGTTTGTTACAATAACATTTGCATTTGTTTTAATTGCTGCTGCAAGTACATGTCTGTCTTTAGGGTCAGGTAATTCTAAACTACCAACTAAACCAGAATAATTTTTAACTAAAGCATCTGGGAACGCTTTATTTACTCTATCTACTCTTTTATTTGCTTCTACCTCATTAATACCTTTTCTTGACGTCACCGCTTTCCATTCATTAAAAATATGTGTACTCCATTTTGGAGTAAACAAATCATAATAGGCAAACCAAAATAACAGGTCCCGGATTTCAATTGGATAAATTACATTGGTATCTAAAACACATTTAAATCTAACGCTATGAATTATATAGTCCCAATTCTTCGTCAGACTTCATAATATCAATAATATTTTGTTTCTGAATTTTCTTCATATTCTTTTTATATCTCATAACATCTTCGAACTTAATTCTTCTGTGTTTACCAACTTTAGTATATTCTATTTGCCCGTCTTCCAGCAACCTAACTATATGAGGTCTTGAACAACCTATGATTTCAGCTGCCTTTTGAGTTGTAACTTCAGTTGCAACAGGAACCAATGAAAATGGTTTACCTTGACTCATCGCTTTTAGTATTTCATTTAAAAACTTTAAGGCACTTAAAGGTATTTTAATCCTCTCTTGTGTTTCTTGAATTTCAATCTCTGGATTTTTTGACCGTAATTGATCAATAACAGAAGTCAAAGCATCATACGATTCTACAGCTAATTTTTGCTCGTCCTTTGAAAGTTTATTAATTTTAATGAAAGTTTCCTTCGTCACTGCCGTTTTTAGATAGTTCTACCCAATATTAATCGAAACAGCCATATATTTTAAATTTAAAAACTACAACGTATCATATAGAGGCATAGATGGCACGACTCCTAAGTGGGAACGGAATGCGCCTCTTACACCACCGCACCCTTCGGTTCCGCTTCGGAAAAACCTGCGGGTGCCTCAAATACCACGATTCAAATATGTAAATTATCATTCGTACTACTCTACTAAACAAACATAACCTTTTCTCATTAACCTATTTACGGTGATTGTAGCGCGCAATATGAGGCTTGGGGCTACACCTTCCTCAAATTTGTTAATTTTGTTCGATTTATGCCAGTGATTTCAGTTTAAATTGCGCATATATGTCCCCACCCACCCGCCTGCCGGACGGGCAGGAAACTGCCGGAAAAGGCAGTTTTGACCTCCCCAGAGGGGAGGTAGTCTGGAATTTTAAGGCAATGTATTTCTGGCGATTCTATATGGACTTTTAGTGTTATGGATATACTTGACTGAGCGAATTTAAAGTTTAAAGTTACTTCTATCTTTATAACATCTAATATGATATAGCCTACTTAACCAAAAATTATTATATTTGATATTCTCCCCAATTAAAAAAAAACCCACACTTACGGTTTTCCGCAATGCGTGGGTTTTTGTTTAGATAGCATTTGTCACAATTAATTGCGTTTAGAACGCTTGGCACTTATATAAACTTACATTTTTAGGACACCAATAATTATGATAAATAATCATACATTTGACGCAAAACAATCACAGGCTATTTCTATATGTTACAATTCCTTTTTATGTTAATGACACTTTTTAGCGGTCAATTTTTGGCGGCACAGATAGTAAACATTCCGGATGCCAATTTTAAACAAGCGCTTTTAGAGAACCACCCGGTTATAGATACCAATGGAGATGGGGAGATACAGGTAAGTGAGGCTGAAGCTGCGACCAATATTTTTGTACACGACAAGAATATAACGGATCTTACGGGGATTGAGGCTTTTGTAAATATAACGAGTTTAACCTGCTCCTCAAACCCAATAAGTACAGTAGATTTATCAAATAATCCCGATTTAGAATTATTGGTTATTGGTAGAACGAACTTGAGTAGTCTTGATATTTCGCAAAACACAGCCTTGTTTACTTTATATATAGATAATACTAACATCACAGAAATTGACACTTCGAACCACCCTAATCTGGAATTTTTGAATGCAGCCTATGGGAGTTTGGAAAGTGTGGACTTATCAAACAATCCCAATCTTGTAATTTTAAAGCTAGAGGACACCAATGTTGAAACTCTGGATTTATCGTCTAATCCACTTTTGGAGGCGCTGGGAATTTACGGTACTGTGATTGACGATCTGGATTTTTCACTACTGCCGAACCTAAAGATTATAAGTCTAGGAAATAATAACATAGAAACTATAGACTTTTCAGAAAATCCCGATTTATGTTCCGTATTTATTGGCAATTGTCCTGCTTTGGAATATATCAATCTAAAAAATGGCAATAATGAGTTGTTAGTGCCCAATACAGACTGTAGCATAAATGTAACCCATGGCGGATTATCATCTACCTCGGGTTTAAATGTTATAAGCAATAACCCAAATTTATCAACTATTTGCGTAGATGATGTAGATTTTGCGGAGCAGAACTTTACATTGGTGCCACCACAAACCCAATTTACTGAAGACTGCAATCTCGCTATTAATGAATATGCTTTTACTTCACTTCAATATTATCCCAATCCAGTTGGAGATGTGTTGAATATAAACTTGGATCGAATGATTACGAAGGTTGAAATATATTCGGTTTTAGGGAAAAGAATTAAGGATTACACTATTGATACCAAGCAGGCACAGTTAAAGGTTGATGACTTAACAGAAGGCATTTATTTTGTTACTGTTTTTACTGAGGATTTTAGGAAAGTGTTCCGAATTGTAAAGAGCGGGTGAGTCTATTCAATTAAGTGTGTCAATTTATAATTTAATAAATTAGACATATGAAAAGTACAGAAAGTAATTTAGATATGGAAGCTCTCATAAAACAAATGGGCGAAGAGCTTCGATCCGGCAAACCACTTACAGGAACTGGTGGTGTTTTCACTCCATTGATAAAAAAAGTGATAGAATCGAGTCTCGAGGGCGAAATGGATGCCCATCTCAAACAAGAAGGCAAGACATCAAAGAACCGTCGCAATGGGCGGGGGCGAAAAAATGTCCTTAGCTCTTCTGGTGGGCTGGAAATTTTTTCGCCGCGTGACCGCAATGGTACGTTCGAGCCCCAAACAGTAAAAAAGCGACAGCGCAGGCTTGATATGGATCTTGACAAGAAGATTCTGTCCCTTTACGGTCGCGGGATGAGCTACCGTGACATTCAGGACCAGTTAAAGGAAATGTATGATGTTGAGCTGTCCGTAGGCACCCTGAACGCAATAACCGATAAGATACTTCCAGATATATTGGAATGGCAACAACGCCCCTTGGAGGGCGTATATCCAGTAATGTGGCTCGATGCAATGCACTTCAAGGTAAGGGAACACGGAAAAGTTGTTACAAAAGCTGTTTATAATATCTTGGGAGTCAATCGGGACGGAGAGAAACAGGTTCTGGGGATTTATTTTGGTGATAATGAATCCAGTAGTTTTTGGAGAAGTGTCCTTCACGAGCTTAAACAACGTGGTGTCCAGGATATATTTGTAGCCTGTATTGATAACCTAAGCGGTTTTGGCGATGCCGTTGAGGATATCTTTCCCCAGACCGATGTACAGTTATGTCTGGTACACCAAATGCGGAACAGCATAAAATATGCATCCCACCTTGATGTCAAGCCTTTGGTAAAGGATCTGAAAAAGATATACACAGCTCTGAATGAACAAGCGGCCGCTCAATATCTGGTACAAGCTGAGGAAAAATGGGGAAAGAAGTATAAAGTTATTTTTAGAAGTTGGAACAATAACTGGGTCAGACTGACCAATTTTTATAAATACCCGCCAGCACTCAGAAGAGTAATCTATACCAACAATCCCATTGAAAGCTACCACAGAATGGTACGCAAGACAACAAAAACAAAAGGGGCTTTTACATCAGAAAATGCAATTGTAAAACAATTGTATCTTGCAACAGTAAATGCACAGACTAGATGGAATGGAACTATGTTTGCATGGACATCCGTGAGAAGAGACCTCGTAGATTATTTTGATAACAGATTTTTAACCGATGACACACTTTAATGAACACTCCCGAGCGGGTCTAGATAATAACTTCACCGAATTATAAAACTTCTTTTTCTTTAATATTTTCTGAAACATAGACAACTTCTGATTATTGTTTTGCTGCACGTGCTATAATATGCATTATTTGCCTTCCTATTCTATTTAATACAATTTCAACATTATTTGAACTTCTGCTGAGAGGTTTTTTATTATTTAATTTGGAGGCCTGAATTCTATCCATATACTTTTTGGGTTGGTAGAAACTGTTCTACGTCCCTACCCGCTTGCGATTCTGTTGGACAGGAAATTGCCGATAAGGAGTCACCCACTCGACTTACTGTTTGGTCGGAAACCAGCAGGGCAATATAGCCCCACCAATCCGCCTTACCGTCGGCTAGGAAACCACCAGCAAACACACCCAAAATCATCAAAATCCCTACCCGCCGATGTACTATTGGGTGGAAGACCCCACCCAAAACCGCCTGAAATGGCGGTTTCGACCTCCCCGAAGGGGAGGTAATTCGGAATTTTAAGGTGAATTTTGTGCGGGTGCAAGAATATGCAGATATATGCAAAAATATGCAATCTGTGTTTTGAAAAATTGTATTGGAGGGTTGTGGTTGTAGGTTTGGGCTATGTTTAACCCTTAAAATTTGTTATTATGGCAAAACAAAAAGGAATTGTAAAGTTAAAAGGTACGATAGGAGATTATACCTTTTACAAATCTGAGGACGGGTTTATGGCCCGTCAGAAAGGCGGTATTGAGAAGAACCGCATTTTGAATGATCCCGTATTTAAGCGAACACGCGAGAACGGGATGGAATTTGGAAGAGCCGGAAAAAGTGGACAGCTAATTCGGAAAGCAGAGCGCGTGCTCTTGAGACAGGCGAGTGACAATCGCGTTACCTCGCGATTGGTGAAAGTGTTGATGGCGATCATTAAAACCGATCCGTTGAATAAGCGCGGTAGCCGAACCGTACAGGACGGAGATATGGCCTTGTTGAAAGACTTTGACTTTAACCTGAAAGGGAAGCTAAATACCGTGTTCTTTAACGGGTATAGTTTGGTATTTGACCGTGCTGCAGGTAGCTTGGATGTTGAAATTTCGGAATTTATTCCCAATGAGACCATCGATGCTCCAAGGGGTACCACCCATATTCAAATAGTGGGAGGTATTTGCGCATTGGATTTTACCAATAAAAGTTTTGAGGAAGATCATACTTTTTCGGCAATTATTCCTTGGGATACGACGCTACAAGCGCCCATTACCCTTAGCAGCACCATTAGCCCGGCGAGCACCTTACCGGTAATCCAGGTTGTTGGTGTAAACTTCTTTCAAGAAGTGAATGGGGAAATGTATCCGCTTAGAAACGGAGCGTTTAATGCCTTGACGATAATTGAGGTAGATCAGTTGTAATCTTTAAATGGAATCGTTATGGAATTTTATCTTCATAGAATTCATTATAAAGGCGGAACAAACGGCGCGTTATTTCATAAGCAACAGTTTCTGTGCTTCTGCATAGAGTTGCCTTGGCGATTGAACGCCCGGAATGTTTCCTGTATTCCTGACGGCACCTATGAGATGCGACCATTTTTCTCTCTGCGTTTTAAACATCATTTACGATTGATAGACGTACCTGGGAGAAGTGGCATACTATTGCACCCGGCAAACAATGCTCAAACTGAGCTTCGGGGCTGTATAGCACCTGTGTCGCAGTTAACAGGCATTGGCAGAGGTCTTGGATCTCGAAGAGCTTTGGATAAGGTCTTAATGCGGATTGAAGGGCATCGGGAAACGCATGAAGCGATTACGTTGACAGTGATATCGGAGTTATCCGGTAGGTAGTCCGTTGGCGGTTGTCAGTTGTCGGTTGGCGGTTGTCAGTTGTCTGTTTTCGGTTTTCGGTTGTCGGTTTTCGGTTGTGGGTTGGCGGTTGTCGGTTGTCAGTTGGCGGTTGGCGGTTGTCAGTTGTCTGTTTTCGGTTTTCGGTTGTCGGTTTTCGGTTGTGGGTTGGCGGTTGTCGGTTGTCAGTTGTCGGTTGGCGGTTGTCAGTTGTCTGTTTTCGGTTTTCGGTTGTCGGTTTTCGGTTGTGGGTTGGCGGTTGTCGGTTGTCAGTTGGCGGTTGGCGGTTGGCGGTGTTCTCCTAGGCTGAAGCTTCGGGGGACGAAGTAGTGGTAATTGCTTTTGCGATGAGGGTGGGACGTGGGTAAATGGGGGGAATGGTGGATTGGTGAATTTGTTAATTGGTTAATTGGTTAATTGGTTAATTTGGGATTTGTTAATTGGTTAATTTGAAAATGGAAAAGCATTTCTTTACCCCAGCCCTAAAGGGTGGAAATGCTTTTTGGATAGTTAACACGATTAGTATTAAGAGTTCCACGTCATACGTCATAAGTAACCCTTCGACTGCGCTCAGGGGGACGGGTTTGGGGATTTGTGATTTGTTAATTTGGGATTCGTTAAATTGTTAATTCGGGATTTGTTAATTCGGGATCTGGTGATTGGGGATTGGGGATTCGTCAATTGGTGATTTGTGATTTGGGGTTGGGAAGGAAAGCATTTCTTGCCCCGACCCTAAAGGGTGGAAATGCTTCTTAAGTTTTGATTCTACGACTGAGCTTACTTCGACTCCATTCAGTGATCGGGGTTTGACCCTTCGACTGCGCTCAGGGCGGCAGTTCTTTGGATTTGTTAATTTGGGATTCGTTAAATTGTTAATTCGGGATTTGTTAATTCGGGATCTGGTGATTGGGAATTGGGATTGGTTGAATTTGGAATTCGTTGATAAGTGCGGTCTGAGGAAAGAAACAGGACTGTTGTGGTACTGGGAACAGGAAGCTCTTCTAGCCTTTCCAGTAGTAAAGGTGGGACAAGCTCTTCAAAGGATGGAAATAAAATATGTATAATTTAAAAAATTAGATTATGAATTTATTTGAACGAATAGTGCGGCCTACGCCACGATTTTTTAGGAGGCTGCGGAATATTGGGATTGGGTTGTCGGCTATAGGTGGGGCTATAGTGGCGGAGGCTTATTTTTTGCCGAGCGTGCTGACTAAAATTGCTGGGTATCTGATTGTTGCAGGTACAGTGGCCTCTGTGGTAAGCCAGACGGTGATTAATGATAAAAATGATGATGACTATCCCCCACCCGATGGAATGGCAGCTCCAGGACCGAATCCGTTATTGGATGTTAATCGATAAATACGAGAAATTATGGACAATTATAAGATAAGTATTTTTGGAGGAACGGTATTTGGGATATTACCTAATTTACCGATAGAGGATATAATGGTAACCGTTTGTATGGCTATTATTGGGACTATTAGTAGTTATGTGGTAACCGTGCTACTGAAATGGATTAGCAAGCGGTTGGAAAAGCTGTAATATTTTAATATGTTTTTTTGAGAAGGGGGCTTCTGGGTGACTGGGGGCTCTTTTTTTTGGTTATTTTTTATTATTTATTATTATTATTTATTGGTGGCTGCTGAATTGGTTAAGTTTTGATTCGTTAATTGGAAACCACGAATACACGAATTGTTTTTCTTTACATTGCTCGAAAAAGTGGCACAAATCAAACCGTTATAGGTTTTTCGGTCGTAGACAAACTGGCACAGTTTGAACCGAAATCAGTGGCACAAATTGAACCGAATTAACCACAAAGAACTCTAAGAAGGCACAAAGGACACAGAGAGGTTGTTAGTTTGTTAATTGGTGATTCGGGATTTGTTAATTGGTTAATTCGGGATTGAGGATTTGGGATTCGGGATTTGGGATTTGGGATTTGTTAATTGGTTAATTTGTTAATTCGGGATTCGGGATTCGGGATTTGGGATTTGTTAATTGGTTAATTTGTTAATTCGGGATTCGGGATTCGGGATTTGGGATTTGGGATTTGTTAATTGGTTAATTTGTTAATTCGGGATTCGAGATTCGGGATTGGTTAATTGGTTAATTGGTTAATTGGTTAATTGGTTAATTAGAAAATAAAAAAGTATTTCTTTGCCCCAGCCCTAAAGGGTGGAAATGCTTATTAGGACTTTTACGGTTTGACTGCGCTCCCTTCGACTTCACTCTGGGACTGGGGTTATTTTTTTAGTTATAGTAGATTGTCTTTGGTTGGTAGTTATGAGTTGTGAGCTGGTTGACGGTTGTAGTTGGTTGTTAGGTGTTTTGTTAATTGGTGAATTGGGGATTTGATGCAAATTTTTATGATTATATCGAGAGTTGAAATTCACACAGATACCATTGGTTAATACTTTTAAGGTGTGTTAGCAGAACTATCAAGGTTTACAAACACTACAAGCCGTATAGCCTGCGTCTTTAGCATTTGTTTTGCTAGTCTTTATTTTGCTCTTTTTAAGATAATGGCAGGTTTCTTTGTGATACTTCGTGCCGGTTTTGGTGATATAGACTACCTCTTGGACTGGATGTATTTGAGAGATTGGCGCTGGTAACGGGGCGTTGGCAAAATTGGGGAAAATGCAGAATGCAAGGAATAAGAAAAATAAGAGTAGTTTTTTCAACATAGTAAATGCTTTTGAAGGCTAGGTGAAAATAATAAATTAATGATGGATTCAGCTAGTTTTTGTTGTACTTAACAATCCTCCCAGGATTGCCAACAACAACCGCCCCATCAGGTACATCTTTTAAAATTACCGCCCCTGCTCCTACAGTGACCCATTTTCCAATTTTTACTTCTGGTATCACACAGGCTCCAATCCCAATATGGGTGCCTTCTCCTACGTGTACTCCCCCGGCTAAGCTAGCATTAGGCGATATATGTACAAAATCTTCAAGCGTACCTAGATCAAGTGGAGTTTGCTCAAAAAATTGATGTATCTGAAGGTTATATAGGAAATATTGAGAATTCAAAAAATCCGGCAAAAGCAAATACTAGATTGATTGCGAGAATTGCTTTAGCACTTAAACAGACCTCTTATTTTGAAATACTACCCAAACAAATCGTTAAAAACGATATTGTTAAATTAAGACTTGAATTATTTGATATAAATACTAGAAATCAAGCACTTGATAGTAAGGGCAATGTTCCAGAGAGGTTAAAAATACTTTCTAAATAAATTTTAACTGATGAAGAGTTTAAAATTTTCAAAACAGAAAAATTGCCCTATTGTACAATAGTAAAAAAATAAAATCTTGATTATATAGCGTAGTATTATTAGACTAGCATTTATGTCTATGCCTTTGTTGGAATTCCTATACAGGTATTGTATTTAGTTAAACGGTCATTAAACGTGTTACAAAAACTTATTCCTTATAATTATAATTTCACTCCTGTTAAATTATTTTGTTACGATTTTCTGAAATTGAACGGGGTTTAATTAGGTTATAAAAAAAGCTATATTGCAATTAAAATACTGTAAGTTTTCTAATCATTGTTTTTAATGTCCACTCCACTTACCAGAGAATCTGTGATACACAAAAGCGGCACTAATCCTACACACGGGGTAATCAAGCCCATGCGAAAGAAATATTATAAGGTTTTAACTGAATCTGTTGGCGGCGATGCGCCGAAAGATGTAATAAGATTTTATGAGTACGGAAGAGGAAGAGTAAAGAATTCGAAGTCTTGGCCAAAATACATTGCCAAAATAGGTCATAAATGGTATCCAAATGAGAGCATAACAGAGCATTTTATGACAAGTATCGGTAAATCTTTCGGCATAGAAATTGCAAATTCAAAGTTAGTTTTTGCAGAGGGCTATGTGAGGTTTTTGAGTGAGCATTTTCATAGTGAAGAACAATCTCTTATTCATGGAGCAAACATTCTGTCTAGGTACTTGTCTGAAAAAGATACAAAATGGTTAGATGATTTAGACAATCAAAAATTGCTCAAGGGGGAAATCAATATACAAGATGTAATTTTAGCTCTTCAAGATGTTTTTCCTAATGAAACTATATTGGATTGCTTTGTTGATATGTTATTGTTTGATTGCTTGACTGGAAATAATGATAGACATTATTATAATTGGGGAGTTGTGACTCACATTCGGAATACTCATGCCCCTTACTTTTCTCCTATTTACGATACGGCACGAGGATTATACTGGAACAGGGATGAAAATTTTATACTATCTTTGCACAGGGATGCAGAATCGACACAAAATAATAGACTTAATAAATACGTTAATAAATCAGTACCCAAGATAAGTATACCAGAGAATGAAAAGTGTAATCATTTTCAACTTATTACATATCTAAGGGAAAATAACTTTATAAAAGAGCAACATATAGTCCGATGGACTAATAGTACAAGTTTAGAGAAGACACTACATATTCTTAGGAAGGATTTTATGAAACTTTTCACAAAGGAAAGAAGTGAAATTATTGAGAAAATTCTTAAATTAAGATTTCAAAAGCTTCAAGACATTATTAAGTAGAAACTATGTTAAAGCAGTTTAAAAAATATATCAAGTCACAGTCCAAGGCTAAAGATTTACCTTGTACATATGAACAAATAAATCAGAATCCGAAATTCCAATTAAAATATAATGAAAGTATTATTGGATATTTGGACTATGATGGTACTGTATGGTCTTTCATTTATTCTACATGGTTTAAGGACCAAAGTGAGTTGGAGCCTCTATTTGAGTTTCCTTTAAAAGACAAAGTTTATATCTCATCAGAATTATGGCCATTTTTTGAAAGTCGGATCCCTTCACTCAAACAACCCAAACTTCAAGAATATTTGGAATCGCATCCTTCTGATCGTAATAATAAAGTTAAGCTGTTAGAACTTTTTGGAATAACTTCAGTAAATAATCCTTATAAGTTAACTTTGAACCTTTAAGGAGAATTTTTTAGTTTTTATTCATCTAATATACAACTTGCCACTAATAGGATTATTTCATCTCAATAATTAGTTCGGCTTGATTTATACAAGCGATAATAATTTTATAGTGTTTGGCTTTGGGGTTAAAATAACATTTTAGAATCTATCGATTACCGCCAATATTGAGCGTGTAGATAGTCTGCGTCCAGCCACAGCTGTCAAAGCTCATCCGCTGGCTATTTCGGAGTGATGGTGCCACCTGTTTCGGTCAAACCGTGCCACTTTAAAAGATACTACAATTATATAAAAATTAAATGTTATTCGTTCCTTAAAGCTCCTTTTCTTAAGGATTCCCCTTTGAGGTCGATCCTGTGGGAGGAATTTACGATCCGGTCCAGGATAGCATCAGCAATAGTCCCCTCACCGATGATATCATATCAAGCGGAGACTGGGATCTGGGATAGGATGATGGTCGAAGATCGGTTGTAGCGGTCATCGATTATGTCCATAAGTGATTCTCTTGCATGGCATAGAGAAAATCCTCTAGTTTTTGGCTTGGGACAGCCATGGCAAAGCTATAATCAGAATAAGGAAGGCAGGCCACAAAGACCTGTACGGAGATGATTTCTCCAGTATAGCGATTGATATAAGAAAGTGGTTTTCCAGCAAAATCAATATAAAGCTTGTCCCCTGGATGGTGTTCTAATACCATTGTAGGTTTACTGCTTTTATGTATTGCTGTAAGTGATAACAAAACTGGGAATAACTGTATGGATTTGCGTTATCCACACAATATTCCTCATAAAGCACTTTTCGATTTACACCGACTTTTTTAAGCTCTTTAGCAAAATACTTTAATCGGACTTTAAGCGGCTCATAGCGATCATCTTTGAAGGATGGATTTCCTGCTAAAAGCTTCGCTTCTAGAATTGGATCCTCCAATTTTAGCAGCTCAGCTATCGGCACGTTGCCAGTTTCGACTTTTCTGATGTACTCTTTTACCGTGTTCTTGCTTATTTGCAAGTTGCGAGCAATGGTTTTTATTCCTTTGCCTTTAAGGCGCATACGCAGCATTTGTTTGACTTGACTCATAGGTTTAGGTTTTCCTGCCATTTTCTTATCCTTTGGTTATTCACCAAATAAACCTAAAAATCAAATAGAATCTCTTTAAAGAGGGGTCAGCTTGCTCCGGAACATCAGGTCCACTTTTAAACAAAGGGGGTCAATTTGCTCCAGAATCTTACCCGTAAAGAGCTTCTGTATTTATGTGAAGGGGGGCAGCATCCGCCAGAATGGCAAGCTGAAATATACAGCCAGTAGAGGGGTCAGCTTAGTCCAGTCTATCCAGGAGGCTGCGGAATATTGGGATTGGGATGACGGCTATTGGAGGAGCAATTGCAGCGGAGGCTTATTTTTTACCGAATAGTCTTACGAGAATTGCGGGATATCTGATAGTGGCAGGTACGGTCGCAAGTGTGGTAAGTCAAGCGGTGATAAATGATGGGAATGATGACGATGATGAATATCCTCCATTTAACGGTTTTTCCACCCCAGGACCTAATCCACTTTTGGATGTTAACCAATAAAAATTCGAGATTATGGACAATTATAGAATTAGTATAGTTGGCGGAATGGTATTTGGAATATTGCCCAATCTACCGATGGAAAATATTATGGTAACAATGTTTATGGCTACGTTTGGAACTATTATCAGTTTTGTAGTAAGTGTGTTACTGAAATGGATTAGCAAACGGCTGGAAAAGCTGTAATATTTTAATATGTTTTTTTGAGAAGGGGGCTTCTGGGTGACTGGGGGCTCTTTTTTTATAGGGTATCATTTTGGCGGAGCCATTTAAACAAAAATATCCATTAGAAGGATTTTGGATTAATCTCGCTGGAAAATAGTATCAATAATATAGCCAATATCCTTTACAAGAGAATAATTGTTTATGTAGTATATATTCAATCTAACCTTTTCAGGCCAAATTACTTCTATATTATATTTTTCAGGATCTTCTTGTTTAGCTAACAAAACTTCCTCATTTTTAAATATAATAGACGCAGGACCCGTAATTCCTGGCCGAATTTTAAGAATAAGTCTTTCCTCTCCTTCGAGCTTGTCAGCCAAACCGGGAACATCAGGACGAGGACCTACAAAACTCATATCTCCGAGTAACACATTCCATAACTGGGGCAGTTCATCTATTTTTGTTTTACGCCAAAAACGACCAATTTTGGATATTCTTGGATCCCCATCTGTAGTAACGGTAGTAACAATACCAGGAATATGGCGCATGGTTCGTATCTTTATAAGTTTGAACAATTTTGCGTCCCGTCCAACACGAGTTTGTATAAAAAAACCGCTTAATCCTGTATCCAATTTTGAAATTAAGGCGGCTAGAATTATAAGCCACCAAAAACTCATTAAACCTATGAATGATACAATGATATCAAACAATCTTTTAACTTTCATTTCATTTTGTGTCATATTTCCCAGGTGTATGCTTATCTATTTTATATATCCCAATTTTATAAGAGTTGATTTCAACCTATTATTTAATTCTTCATAATCTTTATTCGACAATTTATTTTTTGATTTACCAATATTAGAAGATTTTAATGTTGAATAGTCAAAATCTTCTTCATTTAAATTTAGAAAGTCTGCAATACGAAAAAATTCGTTCTTTGGATTTTTAACTAAATTTTCATAATAAATGTCAAGCCTGTTTTCTACCTTTATTTTTGCTCTATGCTTAATTATAGATTCTGTACATTGATTCCATTGTTTTGTGCAAAATTCCAAAGCAGTGAATTTATCTAGGTCATTCCAACAACCCTTATACTGCACTCCCCATAAATATTTTTTACTTGGGACAAGACCCAATTTAATTTTTAAGGTATCGTATGCATAAGTTAATAGAAAAGGAAAAACTTGAAAAATTGGGATGGAAAATAATTTTTTAAATAAGTAGCTATTACTAGGAGCTTCCCCCCATTGTCTAACGACAGATTCTACCACATCCCTGCCATCTCTGTATAGAATAATAAATTTAGCATTTGGAAAAATTTCAAGTAAAAAAGGTATTCTCAAAGAATTACCCACAGTCTTTTCAATAAGAAATGGTTTATTTTTAGCTTTTTTGTTAAAGTATTTAAAAATAAATCGTTTAAATTGAGGCTTTACATCTCTAACCTCCAATTCATCATGGTCAATATCTTCATTGAATCTCTTCCATATAAAATTTATGTCATACTCAATTTTTTCAATTTCAGAATTTGTAGCAATTGTATCTCTTAATATTTTTGTTCCAGAACGAGCTGCACCTATAAGAAAAATTGGTTGATATTTCATATCGTTAAATGCTGTTTATTAATTTAGACCATTTATTCAAGATTACCTCTTCTCCAAATTCTTGTTGTGCTATTTCTTTAATATAACCTTGATTTGAATTTTCATTCTTTTCATAATATTCTATAGTAGCACGTTTCATTTCATTCAAATCATCGGGTGCAGCTACAAAACCAATTTTTTTATCAATAATAAATTTCGCTAATTCTGAAGATTTATTTAAAATTGCAAGAATAGGTAATCCTGCATTTAGATAAGTCATTGTCTTGCTTGGATAGGCAGTTTTATAGGTAGGTTCAGAAATAGATACAACTCCAATATTTGATTGTTCCAAGGCTTTGGATGCAATTTCAGATTTTAAATATCCTAAAAAGAAAATTGATTTATTTAATAAATTACCTGCTTGATTAATTAAATTTTTACTTTCTACCCCATCCCCTATAAACACAAACTTAATTTGATGATAATTTTCACATTTTATAGCCAATTTTATAATGCTATTTAAATTTTGCAGTTTTCCTAAATTGCCACAGAACACCACAATAAAATCGGTATCTTTTATACCGTAATCGTTATAATTAAAATATTGTTCGTTAGTTGTTTCAGTTCGAATAAAATTATTTATAATTGTAATCTTTGAATGGTCTATTCCTCTTTCCTTAACTAAGGTGTTTTTCATATCTTCAGATAAGACCACTATTTTACTTGCTTTTTTATTATTTTTTTTATCAATAAATCGCAAAACATTGAAAAATATTTTGGAGTTCAAGTTTTTATTATAATATGCAATTTCAGGGTAAATATCTTGACAATGATAAAGGTATTTACTACCCTTAATAGAAGATAGAATACGTATTACAGTCGCTATAATTATAGGAGGGGTAGTAGCTACTGTAATGAGATCATATTTGGGTCGAAATAAGATTTTGAAAAAAACATTTATCGCGAATAAAAGAGTATTAATTATTCGTATAACAAAATTTCTATTTTTTTCAGGTAATAACTGAATTCGAGAAATATTGATTTTATTTAAGGATTCCTTTCGCTTAACTCCTACGGTAGAAGCTCCATAATAGGACGGCATGCTGGATAGCACCTCTACACTATGTTCAGTAGATAAATGTTCAGCAATTTTTTTTAGCATCACTGCATATGCTGGTGTATCTGGATAATAATACCGGTGAACAATTAAAATTTTCTTGGTTTTATACATAGTTATAATTCCTCAAACGACACAATTTGGCTGCGCTGAATTTCTAAAAAATCTGCTATACGCTTTTTAAGATTATTATTAACCGAAAAGTCTGTTGGTAGATTAACTATATGATTAGCTAATTTTTCAGATATCGGATATTTGTTTGGTATTAAGAACCATTTTTGAAAGTCTTCCTTAATAGGGTGAATTTGACTAATAAACCAATCGTGAATTGGTAGTTTATATTTTTCAGCCTCTTGTAGAAAAAAATCTCTATCCTTAACAAGAATTGGGTATTTTGTATAAGTATGCTCTGCATACGGAGGTGCAAAAAGTTTTTCTTTACCTAAATCAATTAATATGTTGTCATAATATTTCGCAATATTTTGTCTAAAAGTGACATTATCTTTAATTCTCTTTACTTCAAAAACTCCTTTTTTACATTGAACATTACTTAAACCTTTTAAATAATCTGTAGGCATTTCAGTCGATCCCATTTCTCCACCAGAAGAAGAACCAATAACTATATTTTTTTTTGACAAGTACCTATATAGCTTTAAAGCATTCCAATATAATGCTTTGTAACCTAGAATATTTTTAGCGAAAAGTTGAATTTTTAGAACTATTTCATCCTTTAAAGAAGGAGTTACAAGCTGCCTTTCAAACTCATTCATTTTTTCTCTCAAAATGGGGTTTTTAATAATTGCGAAGCCCCCAATTCCAGTAGAAAACATTTTGTTCCACTGACTTGAGAAAAAAGCAGCATCCACTGTAGTGCCATTGAGGTGGTTTTTATAGCTACCCCCAAAACCATGAGTACAATCTTCTATTACAAATAAATTATGTTTTTTAGCAATAACTTTTAAAGCATCCATGTCACTAGAAAGCCCAAAAGTATTCTGTGCTAAAATTACTTTTGTTCTATTAGTAATGGCATTTTCAATTTTTGAAATTTCAATATTATATGTCTTTGGGTCAACATCCACATAAACGGGCTTTAAGTTATTATAAATAATGGCGTTAGGCACGACGACACATGTAAATGCTGGTATAATGATTTCATCATTCTCTTGCAATTTTAAAGATTTTAATATGCCAAATAATGATACTCGACCTTTCCATGTTAATATTACCTCCTCTACTTCACAATTTAAAAAAGCAGCTATTTCCTTTTTTAATGCTAATTGATAGTTCATTTTTTTTATTATTTACTTTATTCGCTCCAAACTGTTCGCTTTATATAATCTGTATAAGAAATAATAATCCTCACAACTTTTTCAGATACATTAGGCATGCTATAATCAGCAACTCTCCTAAAATTTCTTTCAGGATCTAAGTTTTGTGTTTGCAGTTGCACTAAACCTTGAAGAATGCGATCGGTATTTAAGCCAACCATCATTACGGAAGCTTCTTCCATTGCCTCAGGTCGTTCATGTGCATCGCGAATATTTAAGGCTCTAAAATTGAGTATAGATGACTCCTCACTGATTGTGCCAGAATCTGATAATACAGCATAAGAATTCTTTTGTAAGGCATTGTAGTCGTGAAAGCCTAGAGGTTTTAAAAACTGAATGTTAGAATGTGTTTCTGCTTTTTTCTTTTCTATCATATTACGTGTCCGAGGATGCGTAGAAACAATAACTGGATAGTCGTACTGCTCAGCAATAGTGTTTAGACTATCAATCAAACCCTTAAAGTTCTTTTCTGAACTTATATTTTCTTCCCGATGTGCAGATACAACAAAATATTTGTGCTTTTCCAAATTTAATTTGATCAAAACTTCTGAAGCTTCTATTTGAGACAAATAATGATTTAAAACCTCAAACATAGGGGAGCCAGTCTTTATGATTCTATCTGCCGGCAAACCTTCTCGTAATAAATATTCCCTTGCAATATCGCTATAAGTTAGATTTATATCGCTTACGTGATCTACTATTTTCCTATTTGTTTCTTCTGGAACTCTTTGGTCAAAACATCTATTACCAGCTTCCATATGAAAAATAGGAATACGACGTTTTTTAGCGGCAATCGCACAAAGACAGGAATTGGTATCGCCAAGAACTAAAAATGCATCTGGGTTTACTTCCTCAAGTACTGGGTCGATATTTATTAATATCTGTCCTGCTGTTGTAGTGGCGTTAGTTCCTGCAGCATTTAAAAAGTGGTCTGGTTTGCGGAGGCCAAGGTCTTCAAAAAAAACTTCGTTAAGTTCGTAATCGTAGTTTTGTCCTGTGTGAACTAGAATGTGTTCGATTGCTTCAGATGCATCTAGGGCGGCTATTACTCTGGATAATCTTATAATCTCAGGGCGGGTGCCGACTACTGTCATTACTTTTAATTTCTTCATTCTGGATGGAACGCGGAATACACTGACTTAACGGATTCTCACGGATTTTTTTAATTTATAAATACTTTTTTTTGGAACGCAGAACACACGGATTTAACGGATTCTCACGGATTTTTTTAATTAGTATATATTTTTCTTTTGAACTGAGGTTTCTTTCCAAAATTCAATAACAGTCCAATTTCTATCTCTGTAGCTTTTAAATAGTTTAATAGTTGAAACTCATGTTCTTCACAGAGATTTTCAGCAGCTTTAAGCTCTATAATTATTCTTTCTTCTACCACTATATCTGCAAAATACTTACCAACTTGTTGCTTTTCATAAAACACGTTAATAGGCATTTGTTTCTGAACAATTAGACCCATTTTGCGAAGCTCTATCATCATTGCATTTTCATATACTCTTTCCAAAAAACCATAACCTAATGAGTTATAGACTTTATAGAATGCCTTGATTATCTTATCAGATATATCTTCATGTAACAGCATATTATATCACTATTTCTATGATTAACTATTATAGACGCAAATTTATAATAAATTCTGTGCTTATCTGCTAAATCAGTAAAATCAGTGTTCCCTTAAACTTCTTCAAAATAAGTATCAGCATCATTCTCATCATAAAACTCATTTATCCAGAAATTGGTGTACAATACATCGTCACCAATGTTTTTGATGTTATGGGTGTACCAAATTGGCATATCTACATATGCCGGCTCTTCTCCGTCTAAATAAAAATCAAACACCTCGTCGGTTCCTATTTTTCGCAACTGAATTAATGCCTTTCCTTTAATTACCGCAAAACGTTCTATTTTACGGGTGTGGTAATGGTTTCCTCTAGTGATTCCTGGCACCGTGGTAGAAAAAGACACCTGCCCTCCCACTCCCAAACGGATAACTTCTACAAAAGAACCTCGTGGGTCCGTATGCTGTTTGAACTTTACAGGAAAGTAATTGGCAATATCCATATAACAGCGATAGGTGTTGAATAGATTTAATTCAAAGGAGTTGTTAATTGCAGGAATTTCTCCTCTGTCTTGATATTGTAATTTATAGTTTTGAAGCAAACTCAATAATTCAGATACTTTGGCTTCAGAAGTATGATCTACTGTATACTCAGCTTCATTTTTCGTCTCTCGAATTATTTTCAATATTTCTTCTACCAACTCACCCACATAGATAAGCTTCAAATCTCCATCAACTTGGATTTCTGGACTTTCACCATTTGCAATTTGATGCGAGAATGTGGCAACTACCGAGTTGTAGTATGGATGCCCAAAGGGTCCAAAGACATTGGGTATTATCATCCCTGTAAAAGTTGTGTTAGCTTCTTTTGCCCATTGAACAAATAGCTCCCGACCTTCTTTCTTAGATTTACCGTATAGATTATCTCGTTCTTCTTGAGATGAGGAAGACATAATTATATGTGCTTTGCTTTCTGTACGCTTTAAGGACGCTATTAGATTCTCTACAAGCTCTACATTTGTTTTATAGATAACTTCTTGATCATTGTGACGATTCAAGGCAGCAAGGTGAACAATCACATCACATTTTGAAACGAAAGTATCTAATTCCTTTTCACTCTTGAAGTATTCTTTTTGAAATTCAATTCGTTCAAACTCCTTAGGATGCAATCCTAGGGTGTTGTATAAATGTGTGCCAACAAATCCGTGTTGGCCGGTTATTCCTATTCTTAACATATGTACTCTATTATCATTTATTGTTTCTCGCAGATTGACGCGGATTTAAAAAACCGCAGATTTTCGCGGATTCTAAATTTTTATATGCGATAACCATTTTAATAAAAACTATGAATTAAAATAATCAATCTCAAATCGATATTCGTCCTCCACCTCTCCTATTAAATAATCTGCCATAACTAATAATTTTGAGCTGCGCTCTAATGCCTGAATCCTACTAACATATCCATTAGGAATGAATAGTACATCAAGTTTATCAGATAATAATTCAAATGAAGACAAATTGCAACCCTTAGCTGGGTTATCCCACTTATCTATAGCAATCAATTCAATTTTAAATGAACCACTTACCGCCGAAAACCAGCGTCTTTCAATTTTATGGCCTTGCCATCCTCTGAAGGTTCTAGTACTCCAGTTTTCAATTCTGTAAATACGTTTTACATCTGTTAGATTGAAATCGTTATTATAACAAAGTTGTCCTCGTTCATCGGTGTGTTCTCCGCCTTTAATTATATATGGTACTTCCATTATTATTTTCTTATTTCTCGCAGATACACGCAGATGTAAAAACCGCAGATTTTCGCTGATTTAATAATCTCCCAAATCAGCGAGAACTATCTCACAAGAACCCTCTTATGATTTCATCATTGACTGCACAATCGGAAGTCCTTTCAACAACTTCTTCATACCCTCCACATCCTGTTGCTCGGTATTATGTGAATTATAATCTTCAATTTCTGAAATGGCAGCTTCACCTTCAGAAAAATATTGCGCATAATTAAGGTCTCTATTATCTGCTGGGATTCTATAAAAACCACCCATATCTTCTGCCTTTATCATTTCCTCTCTGGTACAAAGTGTTTCATAGAGCTTTTCACCATGTCTAGTTCCGATTATTTTTATCTCACTGTCAGATTTGCAAAGTTCTTTTAATGCTTGCGCCAAATCGCCAATTGTGCCCGCTGGTGCCTTATTTACGAATAAATCTCCTGCATTGCCCTTTTCAAAAGCAAAAAGCACCAATTCAACTGCCTCTTCCAAAGACATTAAAAAACGAGTCATTTGAGGGTCTGTAATAGTGATAGGGTTTCCATCTTTTATTTGTTGTAGAAACAAAGGAATTACTGATCCCCGAGAGGCCATAACATTTCCATAACGAGTTAAACAAACAGTGGTTTTATTTAAATTACGAGACGCAGCTACAGCAACTTTCTCCATTAGAGCTTTAGAAATTCCCATTGCATTAATTGGATAAGCGGCCTTATCTGTACTTAGACATATTACTTTTTGAACATTATTTGCATCTGCAGCGTCTATAACATTTTGCGTTCCGAATACATTTGTACGCGTGGCTTCAATTGGAAAAAACTCACAAGAAGGTACTTGTTTTAATGCGGCAGCATGAAAAACATAATCTACACCACGCATTGCTCGTTCTATACTGTCATAATTTCTAACATCTCCAATATAAAATTTGAGCTTGTCACTTTTTAAAGCAATACGCATATCGTCTTGCTTTTTTTCATCCCGGCTGAAGATGCGTATTTCTTTGAAATGATCGGTATCTAAAAACCGATTTAATACCGCGTTCCCGAAAGAACCCGTGCCACCAGTAATTAGGAGGATCTTATTTTTGATTTTCATTTTCTAATCTTATAAGTTTATCGTTTGTCAATTCCTCAGTAAATAGAAAAATATTATTTTTGAGAATTACTTCTTTCATTTCCCACCATTTGATGGATTGTAGACTATTTATAACTTTATCTGGAAACCTCTTTCTTATTAATTTTGCGGGAACACCTCCGACAATACTATATGGCTCAATATCTTTGGTCACCACCGAATGGGCTCCTACAATAGCTCCATTACCGATTGTGATACCTGACATCACTGAACTATTCGCTCCTATCCAAACATCGTGACCTATGAAAGTTTTTTTAGGGGCATCATCATAAAATCTCTGATTTACCCATTTCGAACCTGTACCATTTCGTGGGCTAAAAAATATAGGAGAAGTTGAAATAAAGTTAATTGGGTGGGATGAGTAACCAATATTAATATTCCTTGAAATTGAGCAAAACGAACCTATTTCGACATTATTAAAGGTACAATTGGAGCCTACATATGTATATCTTCCAATTTTAGTTTTTCTCAAAATGGTATATCGATTAATCAATGAAGTTTTGTGAATCACTGAATCCTTATCTAAAATCGATAGGACGGAAATTTTTCTATTCAGAACTCTCATCCTAAGAGTAGACGGAGAAAAATATTGAAAAAATCGTTTAATCATAATTATTTATTATTTTCAATTGCATTACAAATTGATTTTGCCATCATTTCGGGTGTGCGAAAATTATGGTAATGTGCATATGCATTATCATTCATAATTCTATTCTTTTTCGGATTATCCAATATCCACGAAAGAACTTCTACCAGATCTTCATTTTTATTATACAGAATTCCATTTACATTATTTTCAATATTAAAAATCTCACCTCCAGTAATTGCATACTTACTGGTAACAAAAATAGTTCGGTTACCCATGGATTTTAAAACCGATAAACCCGCTTGATTAGGAGATATGCACGCTCTAGACATATTGAATATTTCTTCCAACTTAGTATCGTCATAAATTCTACCTAATAGTTTTACCCAATTAGAAAGATTATTTACTTTTACAAACAACTCAATAACATTTCTTTGTGGACCTTCCCCGACAATTAAAAGTTGTGGAACATCGTTTCTTAATTGCCGTAATTCTTTGTAGGCTTCAAGTAAAACTTCAAGGCCTTTTTGCGGATATAAAGTTCCTATAAATAGAAAATTAACTTTATTTAATTTACTGTTTTTAGTAGATGTTTTAACTGCTACAGAATTGTGGGCAACATATAATTTATTTTCACTGACTCCCGCATTCAGATACTTCTGAACTGGATAATCGCTATAAAAAATCGTAAAATCTGATTTTTTTGAGATGTAGTATCTAATTTTATTTAATATTTCACTGGAATCAAAATCACTAGTATACGAAGCCGTTACACCAATTCCCCAATATCCAATTTTATAATTTCTCCTGCGTTTAAAAGCTAAAAGCATTAAACTAATCCATCTAATATTCGATATTCCAATTACTACATCAAACTCACTCGCTATAATTTCCAATTTATCTTTATGAACATCAAATGGCCCAATTTTCTTTATTGGAAGATATAGGGTTTTAAAAGAATACGATTTTTCACAATACTGTTTGTCAGAGAAAGCAACTGTCAGGTCATGCTCTTTGTTAATTGTATTAAAAATTAATTCCCGATATGGCCAAATTTTATTGTAAATTATTAAAACCTTTTTCATTTTTGGAACTTTGATTTTCTTATTATAAATAATATTAAATAAATAAGAGCTTTACTGACAAAAAATTAAATTATATTCAATCTATCTTAAACATCAATTAGAAATCATTAGTATGTATAATTAATTACTAAAAGTATCAATTAATATTTGACTTATTTTTCTCGCTCTGACCTCTAAAGAACTTTCTCCACGCTTACGAAGTAAATTATCAATTAGTTCTTCACGAAATTTAATATCACTTTTAAGGTTTGAAATTGCCATAGTTATTTTTTTTATATCTAGGGGATCAACTAAAACTCCAGTAGATTCATCGATTTGTTCCGCTACCGAAGTTCCTTTTGAGCTAATTATAGGAATCCCACACGCCTTAGCCTCCTCAATAACATTGCAATGTCCCTCATAGAGGGTGGGCAATACAAATATATCAAACGCATTATACAATTCGGGAAGTTGATAATTTGGAACGGGACCAATTACTGTTGTGAAAGAATTTGGCTTTAAATCTCCCTTTCCGCCAATACAAACCAGTCGAATATCAGTATCATCAAGAAATTCAATGGCTTCGATAATCCTGTTAGGACCTTTTCGATGAATAAAATGACCTATAAAACCTATAACAAATTGATCTTTTGCCAAACCTAGTTTCTCTTTGCATTTAATTTTATCCAATGGCTTAAATAAAGAATAATTAACCGCATTTGGAATTACCGTCATTTTATTCTCATTAAAACCGAGATCCATCAATCGAATCCTATTGTCATTAGAAACACAGATAATATGATTAACTGATTTTTTTATTTCGTTTTTTATAGGTTCGGGCGTATCTACCCATGATCTATAAGTTGATTCCCCCGATGCAATTACTAAAGGAATGTTGTTTCTCTTTTTAAAGGCCAAAGCAGGAATGGCATTTGAAAGAAAATGCGTATAGATTACATCTGGCATTATTGATAATTTATTCAATTCTCTTTTGACTGCTTTTTCAAAAAAATAAGAGCTTATTTTCCCCGTATTTATTCCTAAAAAGGTCCTACTGCTTAAAGAAAGATAAAGAGGTCTTAACACCTTACATTTCTCATTTCCGTAAGACTTCTGCGTTCTTTTAAATATATCGTGGATTTTATAGGGTGCAATAATTGTAATCTCATGATGGATTGCTAACTCCTGCATCAGATTATAAACAAAAGCGCCAAAACTTGGTAGTGTTCTGGAAGGATAAGTATTAGAAATTACTAAAATATTCATGTTATAATTTAAAAAAAATTCAGCTCGCTCTTATATTGAAAAATACTTAACTAATTGATTAAAACCTTTATAATATTTTCTCAATTAAGTTTTCAATTATTTTTTTATGGAATTGTCTTTAGTGGCTAAAAGGTATGGCAACAACAATATTTGCGAATAAGCAAATGAAGAACCGTACCACCTAGATGTTAGTGAAGTTATAATCGCTATTCCTATGAGACAAATAAACATTATCTTCTTGTTAAAAACAAAATTACCAGAATAAATTTCTTTTAAAGCACTGTAGAAAAGTATAGCATAGATAGTAAATCCAAGTAATCCAAAACTGACTAATAGCTCAATCCAATCGTTATGAGAATTATTGGCAGATACATCAGCTGTGGTTTGAAAGCCATTACCAAACAAATAGATAAATATGTTATTACTTTCATACCACGTGGCAAAAGCTATTCGAGCAATATTATCTCGACCAGAAGAGTCACCTTCCATCATTGATTGCAACCGAACCATTAAAAATTCATTTTCTAATAAATATTCATAACCCCAATAACTTAATCCAAAAAATATGATGAGTATAACCGTGTAATTACGAATTTGATACCTACTATTAACAGTTTTTAATTGGTAATAAAAAAATAGCAAGATTCCAAATACCCCGCATACAATTGCAGCCCGTTTAGCACTTTGGACTATAAAAATCCAAAAGATTAGTAAAGCGATTATGGAAAATACCTTCCGTTTAAAAAGAAATACAAAAGGAATAAGGCCTAAGAACATATATATGGTGTTATCTATCACATCTTCTCGCTCTCGGATAGCTTGTAATGATATATTACTTTGAGTAAATCTATAAACAATCATCGGAGCAAGTATGATAAAAAGAACAATAAGATGCTTTTTTGTTAAAACATCCTTTTTCGAGAAATAATAAAAGGCATAAAAGGGTACCATATTAAGAAGAGTGCTTTGAAATCCCCTATAATTTTCGAAATCACCCTTTAAAAAGAATCCCGCTACAATTAATAATAATAAAGCAGTCCAAGCCTTAATAAAAAGAGTAAACTTAGACTGAACAAAGAACAACTCTTTTACAAAATAAACTAGGCTTATCAACATAATTAATAAAAGTGTGGTTTGAGATATTATACTTCCCATTGGATATATCACTCCTTGACTATAATAAACTAAAACCAGTAAAAGTAAAAAATTACATATGTATTTATCCTGTTGCATAATACTATTAAAAAATTTACTCTTTACTTTTTAAAAACCAAGATTACATAAAAAAACACTCTATGAATAATATTAAACAATTAAATAAAATCCAAAAATTTAAATAACACTTTTTTGTTCTTCATTGCGTCATCAAAAAGAATGTTATCTGAAGTAACCACGGAATCCAATTGTTCAAATTTATCACATAATAATTTAGTATTTATATCCTTTAACTGAATACAAAAATCCTGTCGTTTAATTTGTTCATAAAACCTGACAGTTTTACTGTGTTGGGGAATAGACAATGTTCGTTTCCCCAGTGCATACCCAACTATACCAACATGCAATTTTGAAGTTATAATTTTATCTATAACTTGAAGATTACTTATCATTTCTGCTGGATCCTTATAAGAAATTATTGGCAGTGCAACTCCCTGGCTACTCAAAATATCCTTCAAGCTATTGGCCTTGTTGCTTGAATACTGACCCTCACCATCCTCTAATAAAAAAATTTCATATTTCTCATTTATATTTTTGATAAAGCCAACAAATTCATCCAATTTGCCCGACTTCACTAGATTATCATTCGGATAATGGAGTGCCACTTTTGGTTTATCTCTTTCTACATTCGAACCTTTTGGCTGTAAAGTTAAAGCAACATCAGGTGCTAAATGAATTTTCTCTGTCGCTATACCCCAATCTATAAGGTATTGTCTTGAGTATTTATCTCTTACTGAAACAAAATCAGCTTTATCAAATAATTTAATAATTTTTCTTTTTAAGAAACTAAAAGAAATAGGACCAACGCCTACTCCGATAATCATATACGGAACTTTATGTTTATATAATTTATCATTCCAACTGATATGACGTCTATAGTTCCGTATTGACCACCATAATCTTCTTACAAAACTTCCCGGTTGTTCCCCAAAATATCCGCCTGGACCAAATACTAACCCATCCAGATCTTGAATTTTTCTGTTCTTATTTTCAGTATTCAGAATTTCTATTGCTTCCTTTTCAGAATTCACAAATGGCAGAGTTATATCCATTTCTGGAGAATGTTCCCTTACCCAATTTTTAATTATATAGAGGATAAGCGTATCACCAAAGTTACGGCAATAATATGATCCATGTATTCCAAGTTTTTTCATTATATGCTTTTTTAATTTAAATCAATTTAAGTTGAAATTTATTATATTTAGAAAAACGTCTTGCCTATTTTTCCCTCAAAAATTTTTTAAACTTTGATGGAATGGGTAAAATTTTCAAAAAACTTAATTTTTCCCAAAATAAGTGAAATAAAATTATACATATTATTCCATACGTTCCATAAGTAATTAATAAAATTAAAATATCAGAAGTCACAACACTCTTTGTAAGAACATTAATTCCTATAAAAAGAGAAGACAAAAATATCATTATTCCAATTTCTGAAAAAATTCCCTTAAGAAAGTATATCCAGTTAATTTTCAAAATTGTAAGGCTAAGCTGAATCATAAGAAAATAATTGACAGTTACGGCAAACAAGGTTCCATAAGCCACACCCACGATTCCCCAGTGTGATCCGATGTAACAGGCAACTAGAACGCAAAAGGCATAAACAAATTGACGCTTAGCCCTACTATATACATTTCCCGTTGCCCTACACAAGCTCTCACCCATCTTATAACCCATTCTAAAGAGTAAACCAGCAGTTAAAATCTGAAGAGGTATTATTACCTGTCCCCATTGCTCTCCTAGCAATACATTAACTATTTCGTTTGAACTAAAAATGATAATTACGGATACGGGAATACATAAGAAAGTTATCATTTTGGAGCCACTCATAAAAGCCATTATCAATCGGTCATTTTGATCTTGGCGTGCAGCCATAGCTGGGAATAAAGCCTTATCTATTGAACCTCCCAATAGGCTAACAGGTTTTGCCATAATAGCGTAGGCGCGACTATAAATACCTAAGGCATCAGCGCCTAAATAACGACCAGCGATAATATTATCACCTTGGTTAGCTACGTAATTAAAAAATCTCCCAAAGGTGAAGCCACCTCCAAAATATATAAGGTCTTTAAATTCTTGCTTGCTCCAAAATGGTACGAAGGAATGTTTTTGTAAAATAGTGTAGGCTATAACTTTAATTATTTCTTGCGCAAATATTGCGATTATCAATGCCCAGTAGTCAAACCCTAAGTATCCAAAAATGATCCCTATTAGCCCATACCCCAAAATATAGGAAATAATATCAATGACAGCCATCTCTTTAAGCCGCATGTTTCTCTGTAATAGCGAAGTGGAAACAGTTACAAAGCTTCCTGTCACAAATAATAAAGAAACAACCTTTAGTACCGGAGCGAGTTTATCGAAATTAAAAAATGAAGATATAAGACCAGAACATAGAAATATGGTCCCTCCTAATGCCAAACCAAGCATCAATGAAAAAGTAAACCCAACGCGAATATGTTTTTCCGTCAGTTCCTTTCTTTGAACCAAAGCTGGACCAATTCCCATTTGGCTTATAAGATTAGCAAACCCAACAACAATTAATGCAGCTTGAACAATTCCAAAACTTTCAACATTGATTAATCGGGCAAGAATAGCCAAAATTGCGATTTGCGCAATAGCAGATATCCCACTCCCTGCCGCCGACCAAAAGAATCCTTGAAAAGTTTTTTTTGTTAATGAGTCTTTTTTATTCATTGAAATTTATTCTGCTAAAAAAATTGGCCTTAGATATCTTTATACTAATAATATAATAATTTCTATTATAAATAGTGCTTACCCGTTTAAAATCATTAACTGATTATACAAAAAAGAAGTCTGTATTTTATATATATGTTTTGAACAATTTGTCTATTGTACTTCATTGTGGGGAGCACCCATATAATTTCTCGAGTATGCAAAAAATAAAAACATGTTTATAGTAAAGATACATTCTGTAATTCAAATCTAAATATATTCAAGCCTACTAACTCCACTTAAGATTTCTTCGATTTCTGCAATTCTTCACTCATTTTCTCTGCTAAACCAAAAGTACCTAGTTTATTAAATTCAACTTTTAAATGCTCTTTAAAGAATTGTCGTTTTAGTAGTCTTCGATCAATAGGGTCTATAGGCTTTCTCTTTAGGAAAGCCTGATTTATATATTGCCCAATAATCGCAAGACTTGGAAACGTTTTAAGAATAGACAAATATCCATAGGCAACCAATCGATCGCTCTTACTCATCTTTGATTTTTTATGTTTGGAGAATGACGTATTGATCGTGTAGGGCTTCGGCTCTCCTAAAGCAAACTCTTTAGATAGTCCTAAATAAGATCTTATTTTATTTTGAACTTTTTGTTTATCATTTATCAAATCATCAAACCTAATATGTAATAATTCTGAATCGTTTAAAAAATTCGTTTTAAGCAAATAGGTTTTAAACCATTGCTGAGTGTAACCTAGTATACCATAGTACTTGAATAAACCTTTTCGAGGTCTTGCGTGGTTTTTTCCAGGCATAAATTGGGCACTTATAAGAGCCGGCTCAAAATCTCTCTGAATACGTATAAACTTGACCTCATCATAAAACTCGTATAACGTCCTCAAAAAGAATTCAAAAGTCTTTGAATCCGTGAAAAAAGCAGAGTCTAGTTTCGCCATCCAAAATCCTTTTTCTAGAGTATGACAACAATGATTCATCATATCAAAATAGAATTCGAAAAAATTATTTCTTGGGTTTTCCAAATGAAATTCGAGATTCCCTTCAGCAAGTTGAAAATAATCACCTGAAGCATAATGATAAAGAAAATCTATATATTTATCCGGTTTACTAATATCCCCATGATATGCGTAGTTTCCATACAATTTTGCCTCGTGATTTCCACGATGAAGTTCATGTTCTATGCCCACAATCTCGGAGAAATCACTAATTATATTGGTCAATGAAGTTGTGCCATTCCGAGCTGCTCCAATAATAAAAACGGGGATTATCTTTTCACTCATCTCATCTAAAATTAATGTTGTTTTATTTTACTAGGAATTATATTTTCAAACTGAAGATAAAAACTGTCCTGCTTTGATTGTCTAATGTCAGAACTAAAAACTCCAGAGCCTTAACTATTACTATAGTTTTTGTACCATTCAACAAAATTTTTAATTCCTAGTTCAATTGACGTAGTGCTTTTATATCCTAATTTATTTAACCTTGACGTATCTGCCCAGGTTTGTGGAACATCTCCAGGTTGCAAAGGCAGCATTCTTTTTTTTACCCCTCTCTTAAACTCCCGTTCTAACGTCTCTATAAATTTCATTAAAGAGACAGGAGAACCGTTGCCTATGTTAAAAAGCTGGTAATAAGTCGAATCTTCTTCCTTTTTAGGTGGATTATGTAATATGATTATAATTCCCTGAATAATATCTTCAATATAAGTGAAATCTCTACTCATTTCCCCATGATTAAAAACCTGAATATGTTGATCTCTGGTTATAGCATTTGCAAATAGCATCGGTGCCATATCGGGTCTACCCCACGGACCATATACAGTAAAAAATCGAAGGCCAGAAGTTGGAATTCTATACAAATGGCTATAAGCGTATGCCATGAGCTCATTACTCTTTTTGGAAGCAGCATATAAACTTATTGGAAAATCAACTTTGTCATTTTCAGAGAAGGGCACTTTTGCATTGACCCCGTATACTGATGAGCTGGAAGCATACACCAAATGTTTAACCTTTTGATGACGGCAACATTCCAATATATTTAGAAAACCTACAATATTACTGTCAATATATGCCTCAGGATTTTCTATACTATAGCGAACGCCTGCCTGTGCGGCTAAATGAATTACCACATCAAAATTTTGTTCCTTAAATAACATTGGCAACTTCTCTCTGTTTTCTATGTCCATCCGAATAAAATGAAAGTTATTATATAAAGAAGATGTTGCAATAGTATTCCATTTCTTAGCCTCTAACTGCGATACCCCTATATCACCTAAGCGTGCATATTTTAAAACTATTGTATAATAATCGTTGATATTATCTAAACCATAAACAGTATAACCATCCTTCAATAACTGTTTCGTTAATGCATGGCCAATAAATCCCGCTGCTCCTGTAACTAATATTTTCATTAAATGTTATTTAAGATTGAGACTCCTATTGCATCGTATTGAAATCCAATGTCCTTCATGAATTGACCATCCAAAATCCTTCTTCCATCAAAAACAAAGGCAGGTTTAATAACCGAGGTATATATATTTTCCCAATCATATTCCACAAACTCATCCCATTCTGTCAGGATCGCTACCGCGTGCGCCTTTTCGCAAGCATGATAAGGCTCCATTACCACTTTTAGTAACCTTCTATTCTCTTCTGGACTTCGCGTATTCAAATAATCTAGATCTTCATAAATCCTTTCTTCACTTACTTTAGGGTCGTAAACGGTAATTTCGGCTTCTTCATTTAAAAGCGCATCTGCAACATAAATTGCAGCCGACTCACGCGTATCGTTAGTGTCTTTTTTAAAGGCCCAACCTAAGAAAGTAATTTTTTTACCAGAAACCGTATTGTAAAGTTTAGAAACAATATTTTCCGCAAAACGATTTTTTTGATGGTCGTTCATAATTATAACTTGTTCCCAATAGTCAGCAACTTCGTTTAAGCCATAAGATTTGGCAATATAAACAAGATTCAATATATCTTTTTGAAAGCAAGAACCACCAAAACCTACCGAGGCTTTTAAGAATTTGGGACCTATTCTACTATCCATTCCAATAGCTTTACTCACTTCACTTACATCAGCACCCGTTACTTCGCATAATTCTGAAATGGCATTAATTGAGGATACTCGTTGC
This sequence comes from Aequorivita marisscotiae, assembly GCF_029814825.1. Classification (NCBI taxonomy): domain Bacteria; kingdom Pseudomonadati; phylum Bacteroidota; class Flavobacteriia; order Flavobacteriales; family Flavobacteriaceae; genus Aequorivita; species Aequorivita marisscotiae. The sequence goes on from NZ_CP122379.1 coordinate 3,026,770, forward strand.
GCTAAAAAAGCATTTGCTACTAATTTAGATAATTCAGAAGACCAAAGATTAGTCGTTAATATTTGCTCCTTTGGAATCCAAGTGGCGTAAATATCGACCAAAGCATTGATTGTCTCATTGCCCTCTTTGCTATTTTCTCCTCCAATCAATACCCTATCTGGATTTAACAGATCTTGCACCGCGGTGCCTTCGGCTAAAAATTCTGGATTGGAAAGAATCTGAAATTTCACGCCATTGCCAGTATGGTCTAAAATATTTTTTATTGCTTGGGCCGTTCTTACGGGAAGCGTAGACTTTTCAACAACTATTTTATCAGTAGTAGCAACTTTTGCTATTTGGCGGGCAGATAATTCAATGTACTTTAGATCTGCTGCCATCCCTTTTCCTTTACCGTAAGTTTTGGTAGGCGTATTTACTGAAATAAAAATCATTTCAGCCTCATCAATAGCCTTTTCTACCTCGGTGCTGAAAAATAAGTTTCTCCCTCTTGCCTCTTGAACCACTTCTTTTAGACCGGGTTCGTATATTGGTAGATTGTTTAAATCATTATCATTCCAAGCTGCAATACGGGCTTCATTAATATCTACAATTGTAATATTAATATCGGGGTTTTTTAAAGCCAGAACCGCCATTGTTGGGCCTCCAACGTAACCAGCACCAATGCAACAAATATTTTTAATCTTCATTTTTTTAATTCTTCGAGTCGTTCAATGGGTAATTTATAGATTTCAGTGATTTAAACAATCATCCCTGCAGCAACAGTTTCATTTGTATTATCGTCTATTAAAATAATACTACCCGTTGTACGGTTGGTGCCGTAGGAATCTATCATTAAAGGTTTGGTAGTTCTAATGGTTACTCTACCTATTTCATTCATCTCAAAAGTATCTTCATCCTTAATACGATCGTAGGAATTAATATCAACCTTATACAAAACGCTTTTTATCATCGCCTTTTGTGAGTTTTCGGTATGACATATAGTGTATTTTGCTCTGGGTTGAGAGGGTTTATTACTCATCCAACACAGCATTACATCAAACTCTTGTGATGTTTCTGGCCTATTGTTCGTTCTAACAATCATGTCGCCTCTACTTATATCTATATCATCTTCTAAAGTTATAGAAACAGACATTGGGACATAGGCTTCCTCAAATTCCTGTTCAAAGCCGTCAATACTCTTGATCTTTGAGGCGAAACCCGAGGGAAGTGCAATTACTTCATCGCCTACTCTGAATACACCACTAGCTATTCTACCGGCATATCCACGATAGTCTATAAATCCTTCTCTTTGTGGACGAAGCACAGTTTGAACGGGAAAGCGGGCATCAATTTTATTTAAATCGTTGGTAATATGTAAAGTTTCTAAAGTATATAATAAGGCTGCACCTTTATACCACAACATATTTTCAGAGCGGTTTACTACATTATCTCCGTGTAAAGCACTAATTGGAATATAAGTAATATCTTTTGTAACAAGTTTAGAAGAAACTTGCTCATATTGATTTACAATGTCATTATAAATTGCTTCATCATAATCTACAAGATCCATTTTATTAATACATACTATTAAATGCGGTATTTGCAAGAGTGAAGCTATAAAAGAGTGTCTTTTTGTTTGCTCTATTACACCTTTCCTAGCATCTATCAATATAATTGCGGCATTAGCGGTAGAAGCTCCAGTAATCATATTTCGCGTATATTGAATATGACCTGGGGTATCGGCAATTATAAACTTTCTTTTTGGCGTTGTAAAATATCTATATGCTACGTCGATAGTAATTCCTTGCTCGCGCTCCTCTTTAAGACCATCTGTAAACATAGCAAGGTCTATATTGTCATGCCCTTTTTTCTTACTTGTACTTTCAACTGCAGCTAATTGATCCTCAAAAATAGACTTTGAATCGTAAAGTAATCTACCTATTAAGGTGCTTTTACCGTCATCCACGCTTCCTGCAGTTGTAAATCGTAATAATTGATTGTTGTCTATGGCCATTTTTGTGAGTTTGTGAGTTTGTGAGTTTGTTATTATGTGAGTCTGTGGTGGTGTTATTCTTTTAAAGTTTGAATCAGCTTTATCAGCATTCTTTTAATAAAATATATTTTGTCTTTTAGTGTTTTTGAATCATCAATAAAACTTAATCTATTAGATATTTCAATTTGAGTTTCTAATTCAGAAGCTGAGCCAAGACTGATATATAAAAATCTTTTAAATTCCTTCTTTGTTTCCCATGCTGCGCCTTCAGCAATATTTGATGGAATAGATACTGATGCACGACGGATTTGACTTGTGAGTCCAAATTTTTCAGAATCGGGAAAATTATTGGTAACCTGATAAATTTCTGTCACCAAATCCATTGATTCTTGATACAGTCTTAAATCATTATGTGTTTTCATATAATATTTACTTATTCACTAATTTACAGGCTCACGAATTCACCTTTTAGAAGTACCCTTGTTTCTTTCTATCTTCCATGGCTGTTTCTGAACGCTTATCGTCAGAGCGATTTCCGCGCTCCGTCATTCGCATGGCAGAAACTTCCTCCGCAATTTTTTCTAGAGTATCAGCATCAGATTCTATACCTCCGGTGATAGTGATATCTCCCAAGGTTCTAAAACGGATTTTTTTGGTTTCTATTTTTTCGTTTTCTTCTAGTTTTAAATGCTCTGAAACAGGAATCCATGTATCACTTCGCCATACAACTTGGCGTTGATGTGCTAAATACAAGGATGGAATTTGTATGTTTTCACGCTTAATGTAGTTCCAAACATCCATTTCAGTCCAATTACTAATAGGAAAGGCACGGAAATGTTCGCCTTCAAAATATTTTCCATTAAGCAAGTTCCAAAGTTCTGGACGTTGGTTTTTTGGATCCCACTGCCCGAAATCATCTCTATGAGAAAAGAAGCGTTCCTTGGCACGTGCTTTTTCCTCGTCGCGTCTTCCGCCTCCGATAGCACAATCTACTTTATTGCTTTCAATGGCATCGAGTAGTGTTGTAATTTGAAGCGCATTACGAGTGGCATTTTTCCCTTTTTCTTCAGCTACTCTACCTGAATCTATTGATTCTTGAACAGAGCCTACTATTAACCGTACGCCAAATTCTTTAATTAGATCATCTCGAAACTTGATAGTCTCTGGAAAGTTATGGCCAGTATCTACATGCATTAATGGAAAAGGTATTTTAGCGGGGTAAAATGCCTTCTTTGCTAAGTGGGTTACCAGAATGGAATCTTTTCCTCCTGAAAATAATATTACAGGATTTTGGAATTGAGCATATACCTCTCGAAGTATATATATAGCCTCTGATTCCAATTCGTCTAAATAATTTAAATAGTACTTACTCATTTTCTTTCTATTTTTCCAAGTATATTTTTTACAATCAAAACTACAATAGTTTCCAAATCTAATTGGGTAGTATCAATTTCAATATCAGCTGACAAAGGTAGCTCATAAGGGGCATTAACGCCAGTAAAATTTGTGATTTCGCCTTTTCTAGCCATTTTATAAAGTCCCTTTACGTCCCGTCGCTCACATTCCTCTATGGGTGTATTGACAAAAACTTCCACAAAGTTTGTATTACCAACAATGGCTTTTACATTTTCACGATCTTCCCTATAAGGAGAAACGAAGGAAGCTAGTACGACTAAGCCGGCATCCAGCATTAAATTAGCAACTTCACCTATTCTACGTATATTTTCAGAACGATCCTCTGTCGAGAAGGATAAGTTGGAACAGATTCCTTTACGCACGTTGTCTCCATCTAATAAATAGGTATGAATACCCTTATTGAATAGGGTTTGCTCCACTGCATTGGCAACTGTTGATTTTCCAGAGCCGGATAGACCAGTAAACCAAATTAAAAGTGGGGCGTGGTTTTTAAGGCTGCTCCTTTTATCGCGATCCACATTAAACTGATGTGTAAATATGTTTTTCTCCATAAAAATGAAATTAATCTTTTAATCCGTAATTCAATCTATACCAAACTCGTTCATGTAAGTAGTACAAGATCATTTTAGTTATTAGTTCGGACATGCCGATTTTAAGGCCAGAAAGCGGATTTCCTGTTATTAACCAAGCTAATAACATTGTATCTAAAGTGCCAACACCCCTCCAGGTAAAAGTCTTTGCTATATGCCTGATTCTACTCTCTCTTATTATTCCAGCCTTGGACAAGTTTATTTTAAACCAAACGCGTTCATGCAAATAGTATAAAAACATTTTAGTAAACACCTCAGCCATTCCTATTTTCAGGCCTGTTAAGGGGTTACCAGTAATAAACCATGATATTAAAATGGTATCTATGGTACCTACAATTCTCCAGGTAATGGCTTTCGCTATATGTCTTTTTTGAGACCGTCCTATCATTAGCTGCGTACTAAGAAATAATTATTTAGGAGATTGCTTTTATTATAAGCTAAAGGTTTTCCTGTAGCTTGGTCTATCACTTTTAATCCCACTGCTCTGCAAATTGCATCTCCCGCGGCCGTATCCCATTCCATAGTAGGGGCGAATCTCGGGTAAATATTCGCTAAACCTTCAGCCACTAAACAGAATTTTAAGGAACTACCTTTGCTTACAATTTCAATTTTATTTTTTCCTTCTTCGACGGACGTGCTATTTTCGATTTCGTTAATAAAATTTTTAGTGTCTTCATTTAGGTGAGAGCGGCTACCAACAATTTTTATTACATCTGAATCGAGTTCAGGTTTGATAGTTATGGCTTTATTAAAGATTTCGTCAATTGCGATTTTCTCAGAGTCTAGAACAAGTTTTTTAGAACTATTCGCATCTTCAGCAGTAAAGTAAATTGTTTTTGTAACTGGCACGTAGATTACACCGAGTACTGGAGAACCATTTTTAACAAGGGCTATGTTAACTGTAAACTCTCCATTCCTTTTTATAAACTCTTTTGTGCCATCCAGCGGATCGACTACCCAGCATTGCTTCCAGTCTTTCCGTTGCTCATAGTTTAATTGTTTATTTTCCTCGCTAATAATTGGAATTTCTGTGGGTTGTAGGTAACGGTTAATAATATCGTTAGCATTTTTATCAGCTTGGGTTAGCGGAGAATCATCGCCTTTAACCTCTACTTTAAAATTGGTTTCGTAAACTTTTAAAATTTCAACTCCAGCTTCTATCGCAGCTTTAATCGCAATGCTTAGATTATTTTTCATACCTTAATTTTCTCTTTTAAAAGACTCTATATTTTAACAATTAATTATTTCTTACCCCACAATAATCTAATACAACCTGCTCCTCAGTAAACTCCAATTCCTTAAACTCATTATGCGCCACCAATAATGCAATAATATCGGCCTTTTCAGTCGCTTCTTTATAATCTGTAATCTTAAAAACTTGGTGATCTTTAATATTTGGCTCTACGATAAAATAGACCTCATCTTGAGATTCTTGTAGTACCTTTTGTACGATATACTTTGCAGGAGATTCACGTAAATCATCAATATTAGGTTTAAAAGCTAGTCCCATTAAGGCAATAGCTGGTGGGCGACCGTGTTCTAATTGAAAGGCATGGCGGGCTTTTTTAATCTGCTCTGCCACCCAAAAGCTTTTATAATTATTTATCTCTCTTGCCTTCCCAATAATCTGGGATTCTAATGGGAAATCAGATGTAATGAAATAAGGATCCACCGCTATACAGTGTCCTCCTACACCACAACCAGGTTGTAGTATATTCACACGTGGGTGCTTATTCGCTAAACGAATTAATTCCCAAACATTAATATCTGCCTTATCACAAATGAGAGATAATTCATTGGCGAAGGCAATTTGCACATCACGGCTCGAATTTTCGGTTAGTTTGCACATTTCCGCGGTTCGAGCATTTGTTGCGTGTAATTCCCCGTTTACAAATTGTTTATAAAAAGCAGTTGCTTTTTCGGTACTTGCCTCATTAACTCCTCCAATTACTCTGTCATTATGAACCAATTCATACATAACATTACCAGGAAGCACACGTTCTGGACAATATGCCAAGTAAATTTTACCTTTAAGTTCAGGTCGCTCTCTAAAAATTAGCTCCCTCATCTTTTCAGTCGTGCCGATGGGAGAGGTAGATTCAATAATATAGAGATCTCCTTCTTTTAAAAATGGTAAAACTGCACGGGTTGCCGACTCTACATAAGAAATATCCGGTTCGTGATTCCCCTTAAACGGAGTTGGTACTACAATTAGGTATGTGTCCGCTGCCACAGGTTTTACGTCTGCTTTTAAATTACCTGCTTTTACTGCTTTAGCTACAGCAACTTCCAAGTCCATTTCAATTATGTGTATCTTACCCTGATTAATAGTTTTAACTACCTCGGGGTTTACGTCTACGCCATGTACTTGCATTCCTTTGGAGGCCATTAAGGCGGAGGTTGGCAAACCTATATATCCTAAACCAATTGTTACTACGTCTGGGTTCATTGTTTGTTCTTATTTTTTATTGTTTATTAAAATTTTGACAATCAAGGTTATAATATAAACATTTGATTATCGATGCTTACTTTAAATAGGTCTCGACTGCGCTCGACCGGACATTCTATACTTCTTGTTATTCTAATAGGTCTCGACCTCTCGACTGCGCTCGAGACAGGCCCGCGCTCGACCGGACATGGGTAAATTATTTAAAATTTTTTACTAATTCCAATTCCTTCATAAACTCCACTATTCTTCCACAGGCCTTTCCATCTCCATAGGGGTTATGCCGGCTGCTCATTTCTTTGAAATGGGTGTCATCATCTAGCAGTGCAAATGTTTCCTGTATTATTTTATCTGTGTCTGTACCTACCAAAATTACCGTTCCTGCCTCTACTGCCTCGGGCCGTTCTGTGGTTTCGCGCATTACTAATACTGGTTTTCCTAGGCTTGGGGCCTCTTCTTGAACGCCACCACTATCAGTGATTATAATCTTGGCACGGTCCATCATCCATATAAAATCGTGGTATGCCAAAGGTTCTATAAGTTTGATGTTTTTAATATCGCCCAAGATACGGTTTACTGGCTCCAATACCTTTGGATTTAAATGTACAGGATACACTATTTGAACTGATGGGCGCTCTAAAGCGATGGTTTTTAAAGCTTCACAAATACGAATAAATCCGTCTCCATGGTTTTCACGTCTGTGGCCTGTAACCAATAACAAATCAGCTCCGCTTAAATCGTTATCCAATTGTTTCACTAAGTCGCTCGGCTCTTGCTTTACTTTTTCAACACTTTGCAATAGGGCATCGATGACGGTATTACCAGTAACTATTATGGTTTTTGTATCTATATTTTCTTTTAATAAATTTTCTCGCGAGGCATTAGTAGGTGCAAAATGATAATCTGTTACCCGTCCTGTAATTTGTCTGTTTATTTCCTCTGGAAATGGCGCATACTTGTTATGAGTACGAAGACCAGCCTCAATGTGACAAACTTTAGCCCCACTATAAAAGCCTGCAATACTTGATGCCATGGTGGTTGTGGTATCGCCGTGTACGAAAACATAATCAGGCTTGAAGTTCTCTAATACCGGCTTTAATTCTGTAATAATTGCAGCAGTTAGACCATATAAATCCTGGCCTGGTTTCATTAAATCTAGATCATATTGTGGGTTGATATCAAAAAAACGTAACACTTGATCAAGCATTTCACGGTGTTGCGCCGTAACGCAAACACGAGTATCAAAGTCAACTGGGTATTTTTCAAATTCCTTTACCAGCGGAGCCATTTTAATTGCTTCAGGTCTGGTACCAAATACAATAAGTACTTTTTTCATTTTTTAATAGACTTGTGAGATATTAGACTTGAGACTCTTCTATTCAATTTTTTTATTAGTATCTATTTCAAATTACTCCAATACCACTCTACTGCCTCTTCAATCCCAGCATCAATAGCATGGGTAGGCTCATATTTCAATAGTTTTTTCGCCTTTTCAACAGACGCCAATGAATGTGGAATATCTCCTTTACGATTGGGTCCAAATTTAATTTCAACTTTCGAAATTGAAGGGTCAAAGGTAGTCAAATGTTTTTTTAGTATTTCAGTAAGTTGTAGCAAGTCTGTTTTATCACCAACCGCTGTATTGAATATTTGGTTTAATGCCGCTTGGTTTTCTGTAGTAATAGCCAATAGGTTCATTTGTATCACATTATCAATATAGGTAAAATCACGAGAATAGCTACCATCGCCGTTAATAAGCGGACTTTCGTGATCCATAAACTGTTTAACGAACAGCGGAATTACGGCCGCATAAGCACCATTGGGATCTTGGCGTCTGCCAAAGACATTAAAGTATCTTAGCCCGATAGTATCTAAACCGTAGGTAGTATGAAAAATGTTAGCATATAGCTCATTTACATATTTTGTAATAGCATAAGGTGATATAGGCTTCCCAATGACATCCTCAAGCTTAGGCAAAGCTTCACTATCGCCATAAGTTGAACTACTGGCGGCATATATAAAACGTTTTACGCCTGCATCGCGAGCAGCAACCAACATATTTAAAAATCCACTTACATTCACATCGTTCGTTGTAATGGGATCTTCAATAGATCTTGGAACCGAGCCTAAAGCTGCTTGGTGTAGTATAAAATATTGATTAGCACAGGCTTTTTGACAAGTGTCTAAATCGCGAATATCGCCCTCTATGAAAGTGAAATTAGAATTTCCTAAAAAAGGTTGGATGTTATGATAGTATCCCGTTGATAAATTATCAAGACAAGTTACTTTTGCGTCTAATTTTAAAAGTACTTCACAAAGGTTAGAACCAATAAACCCCGCACCCCCAGTGACTAGAATCCTTTTATCTTTTAATATGCTGAACTGTTCTAAATTCACTACTATCTTCTATTTCTCTATTTATATATTACAATAAATGCTAGACTGAAACCATACGTTAATGCTATAATATTTTCAACTATAAACGTCCATCTGCTTGTTCTAAAACACCCTTTACATCGTACACAATCGATTTCTTCGCTTTAAGATTATTAAGGTCAATAGATAGAAACTGTTTATGCGCAACTGCTAGAACGATGGCTTCAAATTTTTCTTCAGGAAGTTTTTGAATTGTCTCTAATTTGTATTCCTGTTGTACTTGCTCTGGGGATGCTAACGGATCGTAAATAGTTACTGCTATTCCATAGCTTTCTAGTTCTCGAACAACATTAACTACTTGGGTATTTCGAACGTCAGGGCAATTTTCTTTAAAGGTGATGCCCAACATCAATATTTTCGCTCCTTTAACTTTTACATCCCTAGCCAACATAAGTTTTATTACTTGTGATGCCACATAACTCCCCATAGAGTCATTTATACGGCGTCCAGCCAAGATGATATCTGGGTGATACCCAACTTCTTGTGCTTTCTGCGCTAAGTAATATGGATCAACTCCTATACAATGCCCTCCTACTAATCCGGGTTTAAAGGGTAAGAAATTCCATTTAGTACCTGCTGCTTCCAATACATCTTTAGTATTTATTTCTAAGGGATTAAAAATTTTAGCAAGCTCATTTACAAATGCAATATTTAAATCACGTTGCGCATTTTCAATAACCTTAGCGGCTTCCGCCACTTTTATACTGGGCGCCATATAGGTACCTCCTGTAATTACCGAGGCATATAACTTATTAATTTTTTCTGCAGCTTCTGGAGTAGAGCCGGCTGTTATCTTTAGAATTTTATCTACCGTATGCTCCTTGTCTCCTGGATTAATACGTTCAGGGGAATAGCCTACAAAGAAGTCCTCGTTAAATTTAAGGCCGCTAACCTTTTCCAATACCGGCACACATTCATCTTCCGTAACCCCTGGATAGACGGTAGATTCATAAATTACCGTATCACCTGATTTAAGCACTTTGCCAACGGTTTCACTCGCTTTATATAATGGCGTTAAATCGGGGCGGTTGTTCTTATCTACAGGTGTAGGAACAGTTACTATATAATAGTTACAAGCCTGAATATCTAATAAATCTGTGGTACAGAAGAGTCCGTTTTGCACTTTTACCTCTTGTTCAATAGTTGAATCGGTAACAGGTAACTCCACTAGGGTATTCGATTTTAGTAGTACTTTTTGGAGAATAGCATCTTCCACTTCAAGCGTGCTATCATGGCCGTTTTGCAATTCTTCTATTCTATTTCTATTGATATCGAATCCAACAACGGGGTATTTAGTGGCAAAAAGTCGCGCTACAGGTAAGCCTACATATCCTAAACCGATAACCCCAATTTTAATAGTATTATCTATAAAATTATCTGCAGGAGAAGTTTTCGAATTCGTATTTAAAACTTCCATATATGAATTAAAAAATATTTTTTAAATGTTTAAGGATTACAGCTGTACGTGGGGAGAAATTGGCACTTTAAATTTTGAAGAAACAAAGATAAAAATAGATTTGGGTTTATGTAGGGTTTTTAGGGGAAATTTCGGGTGGCGGTTGGCGGTTGTCGGTTGTCTGTTGTCTGTTGTCGGTTGTCTGTTGTCTGTTGTCTGTTGACGGTTGACGGTTGTCGGTTGTCTGTTGTCGGTTGTCGGTTGTCTGTTGTCGGTTGTGGGTTGTCTGTTGTCGGTTGTGGGTTGTGGGTTGTCGGGTGGCGGTTGTCGGGTGGCGGGTGGCGGTTGTCTGTTGTCTGTTGTCGGTTGTGGGTTGTCTGTTGTCGGTTGTGGGTTGTCGGTTGTCGGTTGTCTGGTGTCTGTTGTCGGGTGTGGGTTGTCTGTTGTCGGTTGTGGGTTGGCGGTTGTCGGTTGACCGTTGGGGGGGGATTGTTTAATTGGTTAATTGGGATTAAAGGACTTAAAGGACAAAAAGAGAAAAAGACGAAAGGGACAAATGGACTTAAGGGATAATAGAAACAAAAAGACTAAAGGACGGAATGACTTGTAAAGGATTATGGCTCCCCTTTGGGGCTGGGGAACTTGGGAAAATGAAATCGAAATCGAAATCGAAATCGAAATCGAATCAGCTCACTTTGGGATTTGGGATTTGGGATTTGTTTTGGGTGGGGGTTTTGAGAGTTTGGCCACGAATTCACGAATTATATTACTGCGCTTTACTTGGAGAGGGTTGCCACGAATTCACGAATTGATTTTTGGTTGGAGGGGAAGTGTTTCCCTTTGGGGCTGGGGGACTTTTTGGGACGGTTGACTGTTGACTGTTGTCTGTTGTCTGTTGTCTGTTGACTGTTGTCTGTTGTCTGTTGTCTGTTGTCTGTTGTCGGTTGTCGGGTGTCTGTTGTCTGTTGTCGGTTGTGGGTTGTCGGGTGGCGGTTGTCTGTTGTCGGTTGTCGGTTGTGGGTTGTGGGTTGTGGGATTGTGTAATTGTTTAATCGTTTAATTGGTTAATTGGTTAATTGGTTAATTGGGATTTAAAGGACTTAAAGGACAAAAAGACTAAAGGACGAAATGACTTGTAAAGGACTATGGCTCCCCTTTGGGGCTGGGGGACTTGGGAAAATGAAATCGAAATCGAAATTGAAAAACAGCCTAATTGAAATTGGTTAAATGTTAAATTGTGTAATTGTGTAATTGAAGTCTCGTTGATGATTAAACACAAAGGACGCAAAGGACAAAATGACTTGTAAAGGACTATGGCTCCCCTTTGGGGCTGGGGGACTTTTTGGGACGGTTGTCGGTTGGCGGTTGTCTGTTGTCGGTTGTCGGTTGTGGGTTGTCTGTTGTCGGTTGTGGGTTGTCGGTTGGCGGTTGTCTGTTGGCGGTTGTCGGTTGTCGGGTGTCCGTTGTCTGTTGTCTGTTGTGGGTTGTCGGGTGGGGGGGGGGGTGTAGGCCTAATGTTGTGACTGAGTCTATTCAATTAAGTGTGTCAATTTATAATTTAATAAATTAGACATATGAAAAGTACAGAAAGTAATTTAGATATGGAAGCTCTCATAAAACAAATGGGCGAAGAGCTTCGATCCGGCAAACCACTTACAGGAACTGGTGGTGTTTTCACTCCATTGATAAAAAAAGTGATAGAATCGAGTCTCGAGGGCGAAATGGATGCCCATCTCAAACAAGAAGGCAAGACATCAAAGAACCGTCGCAATGGGCGGGGGCGAAAAAATGTCCTTAGCTCTTCTGGTGGGCTGGAAATTTTTTCGCCGCGTGACCGCAATGGTACGTTCGAGCCCCAAACAGTAAAAAAGCGACAGCGCAGGCTTGATATGGATCTTGACAAGAAGATTCTGTCCCTTTACGGTCGCGGGATGAGCTACCGTGACATTCAGGACCAGTTAAAGGAAATGTATGATGTTGAGCTGTCCGTAGGCACCCTGAACGCAATAACCGATAAGATACTTCCAGATATATTGGAATGGCAACAACGCCCCTTGGAGGGCGTATATCCAGTAATGTGGCTCGATGCAATGCACTTCAAGGTAAGGGAACACGGAAAAGTTGTTACAAAAGCTGTTTATAATATCTTGGGAGTCAATCGGGACGGAGAGAAACAGGTTCTGGGGATTTATTTTGGTGATAATGAATCCAGTAGTTTTTGGAGAAGTGTCCTTCACGAGCTTAAACAACGTGGTGTCCAGGATATATTTGTAGCCTGTATTGATAACCTAAGCGGTTTTGGCGATGCCGTTGAGGATATCTTTCCCCAGACCGATGTACAGTTATGTCTGGTACACCAAATGCGGAACAGCATAAAATATGCATCCCACCTTGATGTCAAGCCTTTGGTAAAGGATCTGAAAAAGATATACACAGCTCTGAATGAACAAGCGGCCGCTCAATATCTGGTACAAGCTGAGGAAAAATGGGGAAAGAAGTATAAAGTTATTTTTAGAAGTTGGAACAATAACTGGGTCAGACTGACCAATTTTTATAAATACCCGCCAGCACTCAGAAGAGTAATCTATACCAACAATCCCATTGAAAGCTACCACAGAATGGTACGCAAGACAACAAAAACAAAAGGGGCTTTTACATCAGAAAATGCAATTGTAAAACAATTGTATCTTGCAACAGTAAATGCACAGACTAGATGGAATGGAACTATGTTTGCATGGACATCCGTGAGAAGAGACCTCGTAGATTATTTTGATAACAGATTTTTAACCGATGACACACTTTAATGAACACTCCCTTGTGACTAGGGAAGTTTACCTATACTTATTACCTACTACCTATTTCTGCCATCTAATACCTAATCCCTACCTAGTACCAATCTGCGTGGTAGCGTTCTTCGCCTAGGTTGAAGATAACGCCTATGCTTACGTTTACAAAGCCGCCGGAAGTGCCTTTTTCGCCGGCATTAAGGCTGTTGCCGTTGTAGCCGTAGTGTTGTCTGATGTTGGAGATATAGGTCATATCGCCCATTAAGCTCATTTGGTTGCTGATTTTATATTGAGCGGTGAAGCCTGCGAGGATATTACCAATACGGTCGGTGCCGGTTGAGCCGGTTGGGTTTGAAAAAGTAACTCCTACCCCTGTGTGAAACAAGAGACCAAACTTTTCCCTGATATGGAAACTGACGTTAAGGAGTCGGCCTACATTTACTACGCCCTCTACCCCTAGACGGTTAAAACTTACGCCCATATCCTTTACATCTGGATCGTTAAAGCGATTAAAGGCATAATGGGCCTTTACTCCTACCCTTTTTGAAAACATATATCTACCCGCTAATTGAAATTGCTTAAAGGCAATATATTTACTTCGGGAAATGCCATCGCCGGGAGCAAATGGAACGTGAAGTCCTGTGGAAATTTCGGCGGAAAACCGATTGTAATCCTTTTGGGCAAAGAGATTAGCACTTAATAATAAGAAAACAGTTACTAGAAATAGGTAGTTTTTAGTTGAATTCATAAACTCAAATTAGGTTAAATTCGCACTATTGCAGCAAAAATTTTAAATGAGGCATGTTTAAAATTAATCGAGTTAACATGTTCGGGGTGTTTTATTTACTCGGTGCGCAATATATATTATTCTTTTGTACAACGTCAAATAAATAAAAAATATTTTGTCCAAAGTATCAATTTTAACGTTATCGTGCAAAAAATGTTGTTTTATTTTAATGAATTCGTTAAAAATTTGGAAAGATTTCTTCAATCTTTAAGTGACAGCACTACCAATTGGAACGTGCGTTAGACCGTACTTACCATAAAATTATTGTTTAACAAATTGGGCTTGTTGTACTGCATGGGTTTGGCGGTGGTTATATCTATAACCCTTACCCCTACCGCATTACAAATAGCCTGTCCTGCGGCGGTATCCCATTCCATAGTTGGCGCAAAACGCGGATAAATATGCGCCAGGCCTTCGGCTATTAGACAGAATTTTAAGGAACTGCCCCTGGCTATAACCTCAACCTCACGTTTGGCATTAATGGTTGCTATATAGTTTTTTGTCGCTTGGTTTAAATGCGATCTGCTAGTGGCAATTATTATTTTGGAGGTAGGTTTGGCGGGTTGGATAGCTGTAGCCGTTTGCAAAATTGTTTCAACAGAAGTATTTGTAGAAGTGAGTACGATCTTTTTGGAAGTCGGTTTTTCTGCGGAAGTAAAATACAAGGTCTTGCTTACGGGAATATAGATGACTCCAAGAATGGGACTGCCATTTTCTATTAGGGCTATATTAACGGTGAATTCGCCATTGCGTTTTATAAATTCCTTAGTGCCATCTAACGGATCTACAATCCAACATTGCTGCCAATGTTTTCGCACCTCATATGGCTGTTGTTTATTTTCTTCGCTGATAATGGGAATATTGGTCGGTCTTAAAAAATCCATTATAACCTCATTGGCCGTTTTATCGGCTATGGTTAAGGGGGAATTATCGTTTTTGAGTTCTACTTCGAAATTGGTCTGATAAATTTTAAGTATTTCGGCCCCTGCGTTTAAGGCGGCTTGAATGGCAATGGAAAGGTTTTTTGTCATTGGTGTTTTAATTTGAGGGAAAAGTTACGATTGTTTTTGTTATCTGTTGTCGGGGGGTGGTTGTCTGTTGTCTGTTGTCTGTTGTCTGTTGTCTGTTGTCTGTTGTGGGTTGTCTGTTGTCGGGTGGCGGTTGACTGTTGTCTGTTGTCGGTTGTGGGTTGTCGGTTGTCGGTTGTCTGTTGTCGGTTGTCGGTTGTCGGTTGTCGGTTGTGGGTTGTGGGTTGTCTGTTGTCTGTTGTCGGTTGTGGGTTGTCGGTTGTCGGTTGTCTGTTGTCGGTTGTCGGTTGTCTGTTGTCTGTTGTCGGTTGTGGGTTGTGGGTTGTCGGTTGTCGGGTGGCGGTTGACTGTTGTCTGTTGTCGGTTGTCGGTTGGCGGGGGTCGGTTGTCGGTTGTGGGGATTGTTTAATTGGTTAATTGGTTAATTGGTTAATTGGTTAATTGGGATTAAAGGACTTAAAGGACAAAAAGAGTAAAAGACGAAAGGGACAAATGGAATTAAGGGATAATAGAAACAAAAAGACGCAAAGGACAAAACGACCTGTAAAGGACTATTGCTCCCCTTTGGGGCTGGGGGACGTGGGAAATCGAAATTGAAATCGAAATCGAAATCGAAATCGAATCAGCTCACTTTGGGATTTGGGATTTGGGATTTGTTTTGGGTGGGGGTTTGGAGGGTTTGGCCACGAATTCACGAATTATGTTCCTGCGCTTTACTTGGAGAGGGTTGCCACGAATTCACGAATGATTTTTGGTTGGAGTGAAAGATTAATCGTAGTGGTGTGGAAGACGCACGAATTGTTTTCCTGCGCTGGCGCTTGGAAGGAATTATCACGAATTTGCGATTAAGCTTTAAATTGGAGCGAAAGGTTGACCGCGGGGGGGTTGGGGGTTGTGGGAAATTGAAATTGAAATCGAAATCGAAATTGAAATCGAAAAACGACCTAACCCCTTCCGTTAACTGGTTAATTGTTCAGATTCGTAAAGATTAAAGCCGAGGTGGGTTATTCCCCACTTTGAAGGGGGGTTGGGGGGATGTTTTGGGGGGATTGTTTAATTGTTTAATTGTTAAACTGTGTAATTGAAGGCTCGTTGATGATTAACCACAAAGTGCACAAAGTATTCACAAAGGACGCAAAGGACTTAAGGGATAAAAGGAACAAAAGGACACAAAGGACGAAATGAATTGTAAAGGACTATGGCTCCCCTTTGGGGCTGGGGGACGTAGGAAATTGAAATCGAAATCGAAATCGAAATCGAAATCGAAATTGAAATCGAATCAGCTCACTTTGGGATTTGTGATTTGTTAATTCGTTAATTTGGGATTTGGGATTTGGCCTTATTTGTATAAGGTGACTGGCAGTTTGGAAGGAAGGTTAAAAAAAGGCTAAAACGTCTTAAAAAATTGATTACCACTACGGGGTTGTTTATCTTTGGGGATAACCTTAAAACATAAATAAAATGGGATATTTAAATCTTGATAAAAAGAAAACTACAGCCACTGCAAAAGAGCTTAATGTACTTCTTGCAGATTATCATTTATACTATCAAAAACTTCGAAATTTCCACTGGAATGTAGTGGGGAAAAATTTTTTCGATCTTCATGTTAAGTTCGAGGAATTGTATGACGATGCGAAAATAACAATTGACGAAATTGCGGAGCGAATTCTTACCCTGCGCTTTCAACCCACCAGTAATTTTACAGATTACTTAAAAATGAGCAATATCAAGGAATCTTCTGAAGACACCAAAGATCTGGAAATGGTTAAAATATTACTGGACGATCACGGAAAGCTGCTAAAACAAATGCGTATAGTAGTTGAAACCGCAGATAAGGCCGGAGATGAAGGTACTATTGATATGATGGGTGGCTATATTGGCCATATTGAAAAAGTAAGTTGGATGCTGGATGCCTGGAGCATGAAGAGTGGAGATAACCATCCGGAGGCATAGGGAGAATTGAGATGTGAGACTTGAGATTTGAGATTTGAGACATTAGATTTGAGACATTAGACGTAGGATATTAGAAAAAATAAAACTGAGTGATTGGAAGTGAAATTCTGATTGCTTGGTTTTTTTTGTCGGGGGTCGGGTGGCGGGTGGCGGTTGTCTGTTGTCGGTTGTCTGTTGTCTGTTGTCTGTTGTCGGTTGGCGGTTGTCGGTTGTCAGTTGTCGGTTGTCGGTTGGCGGTTTTCTGTTGTCTGTTGTGGGTTGACGGTTGTCGGTTGTCGGTTGTCGGGGGTCGGTTGTCGGTTGGCGGTTGTGGGTTGTCGGTTGTCTGTTGTCTGTTGTCGGGATTGTTTAATTGTGTAATTGGGACTTAAAGGACAAAAAGACAAAAGGACAAAAGGACAAAATGACTTACAAAGGACTATTGCTCCCCTTTGGGGCTGGGGGACTTTTTGGGGCGGGTGTCGGTTGGCGGTTGGCGGTTGTCGGTTGTCGGTTGTCGGTTGTCTGTTGGCGGTTGGCGGTTGTCGGGTGGCGGTTGACTGTTGTCGGTTGTCGGTTGTCTGTTGTGGGGATTGTTTAATTGTGTAATTGGGACTTAAAGGACTTAAAGGACAAAAAGACAAAAGGACAAAAGGACAAAATGACTTACAAAGGACTATTGCTCCCCTTTGGGGCTGGGAGACTTTTTGGGGCGGTTGTCGGTTGTCGGTTGTCTGTTGTCGGTTGTCTGTTGTCGGTTGGCGGTTGTCGGTTGTCAGTTGTCGGTTGGCGGTTGACTGTTGTCTGTTGTCTGTTGTGGGTTGTCTGTTGTCGGTTGTCGGGGGTCGGTTGTCGGTTGGCGGTTGTCTGTTGTCGGTTGTCTGTTGTCTGTTGTCTGTTGTCGGTTGGCGGTTGTCGGTTGTCAGTTGTCGGTTGTCGGTTGGCGGTTGACTGTTGTCGGGGGTCGGTTGTCGGGTGTCTGTTGTCTGTTATCTGTTATCTGTTGGCTGTTGTGGGTTATCTGTTGTGGGTTGTCTGTTGTGGGGATTGTTTAATTGTGTAATTGGGACTTAAAGGACAAAAAGACAAAAGGATACAAAGGACGAAATGACTTGTAAAGGATTATGGCTCCCCTTTGGGGCTGGGGGACTTTTTGGGGCGGGTGTCGGTTGGCGGTTGGCGGTTGGCGGTTGGCGGTTGTCGGTTGTCGGTTGTCTGTTGTCGGTTGTCGGTTGTCGGTTGTCGGTTGTCTGTTGTCTGTTGTCGGTTGTCTGTTGTCTGTTGTCGGTTGTCGGTTGGCGGTTGGTGGTTGTTTTTAGAAATCGAAGCCTAGGCCGAAGGTTAATCTACTGCCTTCGGTGGAGTTGAAGAGGCTTAGGTTGGCGTTTAGGCCGCCGGAGCCGTTGATCCATAGGCCGCCGCCGCGGGAGTTATGCCACTTTTCGGAACGGACGTCTGCCAGCCACACCCTGCCTAAATCGGCGCCTCCATAAATTCCGACTTGGAAAGGGATAAGGCCGATTTTGAACTTGGGGAGGCTGTAGCGCAGATCGGCGCTTCCTACCAAGAACGACTTGCCCGTAAACCGCTGTTCGCGATAGCCGCGTAAGCCGTTGTTCCCCCCTAGGTTAGCGGCTTGATAAAACTGGTATTTTTCGCCTATATTATATTCGTATTTGAGGTTGGTTTTTAAAACCAAGGTTCTATTTCGTATTAAACTATTGTAAAACCCAAGGCGCGTTTTTAGATAGCCGAATAGATTATCCATAGCTTCCAAATTGTCTGTTAAACCCAAATTAAGATCGAACATCAGGCCTACGGTGGGGTTGAGGGGATCGTCGAAACTGCGGTAGTTGTAAATTCCTTCCAAGGTGCCGTAATAACTGGTTTTACCTTTGTTTTGAAGGTTTACGGTAGCGATAAAATTTGAGGGGGAATTGTTTACCTGATACGCATCGAAGGTAGTTTGCAGTTTGAAAAAACTACCGAAGTTACTATTGCGAAGCAGGCCAATATTTCCGGAGATATGTTGTACTTCTATCCTATTGTATTCATATCCTTTTGTTTTTTGGGGGTTGGTGGTTTCGTTGCCGAAGCCAAAGAAGTTCCTTGTAAAATTAGGACTGGTAAACCGAGCGCCGAAACTTAGGTTTAAGTCGTCTTTTATATTGGCGAATTCGCCTGAATAGGAAATTTCAAAACTATTTATATCGGTAAAATAGGCCGCGTTAATTTGGTGCTTTTGTGAAAAGGGGTTGCGGGTATAGCTATCTACCCGATAGGCGTATTGCATTGCCGCCCGAAAGCCATCGTCCGGATTAAAGCCGATTGCGGAGAGGAGCCCTTGGGAGCGCTCTATTTGTTTTCTATAATCGTAAGTGTTTAGGTTGTACACATTTGTAAACCGCAGGCTACCCCCATTTTTTTGGGTAATCTCAGTGGGGGCGTCCTGATAATCGTACACCTTTACCCTCCTACCCGCGTTTAAGGTATAAACATCCTCGCCATGGCCTCCAATAAGCCGGACAAAGATTAAATCATCGGCTTCGTTATTTACTTCAAAAGTATCGTTGCCCCCCAGGCCATAAATCCATAACTCCCGCGTGTCCTTATGGGAATAGGTTCGATTTATTAGGGTATCGGACTTTTTGCCGTTGATGACGGTAAAGCTTTGCACCTGAGTTTTACCATCGGGAAGGCGGGTAATTTGGAATAACTCATCGTAATCTGTGCCTACAATGGTTTGTAGGGTGGAGAAATAGCTGTAGTAGGCATCGGCAATTTCTACGAGCTTGGCCTTTCGCTGTTTTAGTTTCTCTTTAATATCCTGTAAGGCTTCGTCCTGTACTTCCGGGGGCACTTGGTTAAAGGCTTTTTCAATAACAGCATCGGTAAGGCTATCTTGTATGGCTTTTGCCAAATACTTCCATTGGCCGCGGCCTGAATTTTTTAGTATAGCCCTATCTAATATTACCCCTTCCTTATTAAACCATTCCAGGTCGGTTAAATTTTCGCTATAGACGTGTTTTTCGAGGCTACCGTTAAAGAGGGAACGGGTAATATCGAAAACGTTGCCCTCAAAGCTTGAGAAGGCATTGTCGCGATTATTGGGGATGGGGACATATACGTTTTTTTGAAAGCGGTTGTAGTATTCTGCCCAGCGCCAATGTCCCGGTTCGCGATCCCAATCGCCTATAAGCATATCAAAAAGTCGGGATTTAATATAGTTATCTTCATCAACCGCCACATCGCCTGTTTGGCGGAGTTTGATTAAAATATCGTCTGTAGTTTCAACATCGTCGGGGTATTTAAACAGGCCCTCCCCTTCACTTTTTTCTGAAGGTTCAATAGATATTAAATACAGGTCGTCGCCAAAATTTTCGTTGTAGCGGCCCAATCTTTTTTGTTTGGGTACATAAAACAATTGGGGGGTAGTATAAAAAATCCCTATGGCGCGGGCCATATCGGGAATTGCCATAATAGCATAGGGATGGGAGGCGGTGTAAAAGTTGACGCTCTGCCCTTTAATTGACGGGATGTCAATTTTTTCTTCTTCTGAAAATTCGGCTTTATTGTCGTTAAACACTATTTTTCGCGATACCTCCAAAGCGTTTTTACCCATGGCACGAAGGCGATATCTGTTGCCCTTTTTGTCGGCCAAAAGAAGGGAATTGTAATCGGCACCCTTGCTCTCCTGAATTACGTGCAGGCCGCCATAGAGGGTGTCTAAGGATGCCACTTTTGCGGTTACTGGCTGGGAGTAGGCATTTTCGTATTTTGCGCCCCAAACGGTTTTAAAGAACAGGGCTTCGTTTATACTGTCCTGTTTAAAAATGGGGACGGTATATTCCTGCGGAAATACTTCGCGGTATTGGGAGAGGTCGGGTTCAACGGGCGCCGGAATTATTTCCTTTTGAAACAGCAATTTTGGGGTATAGTTTTCACCTTTTACGAAATAGCGCACCCAAGAAGAGCCATCGTCAAAAACATCCAAAACGGCAAAGCCTTGGGCGCCGGTGCTAAAGAGGCCATCTTTCCCGATGGCGGCATAGGATTCCTTTGCCCCTGCACCTGAAACAATCTGCCGTAGGCCATCTTTTTCAATATACTGCATGTTGTGGTCGTGGCCGGAAACAAACACCAAGCGTTTGTTGTTTTTAACCAATTCCTGTAAGCGGTTCATCAGGTTGTTGTACAGCTCGTTATACCTATCTTGTACCGAGACTCCACCTTGGGAGCGCACTTGTACTACCAAAGATGCCAATACAGGCATAGGGATTTTTTTTTGCAGGGGGTATAGATGTTTTTCCAGAGCAAAATAGCCGCCGTGGTTCCCGTTGGTAAACATGGGGTGGTGCATGGCGAAGACCACCGTTTTATTTTGACTTTTCTCCAGCGCCAGTTGCAGTTCCAAAAAGAACTTTTCGCGAGTTTTTATGTCGCAGTTTTTATTGATGCTCGGATTTTTGTTCCAGTCTTCCAGATACCATTGGGTGTCTATTACAATTAATTGAATGGTTTCGGAAACGGCGATGCTTTCCAGCGGACAGCCATTGCTGGGCCTAAAGGCATCTTGGTCGGGAAAAAGCGACTCCACATAATTTTCTTCGCGCGCTACCCCTACTACCCCATTGTTATACCACTCGTGATTTCCGGGTAAAAAAATGGTTGGCCCTTGATAGTCCTTTACCGCTTTATATTGGGCGTCTATCATATTTTCAGATTCCTTACGGCGGGGGTGCCCTTCGGGATCCATCCCGGAAGGGTATATATTATCGCCTAGATAGAGGGTGTAGTTGCCGGGGGATTTTTCGGTTTTTAGATATTGGTTAAAGGTTTTAAGGGCATCGCTCATGCCTCCCATAGGGGAAAGGCCGGCATCGCCCACGAGGTAAAAGGATTTCTCTATTTTTTTATGTGAAGGAAATACCGCTTTTGCCTCTTTATCCTTATACTGCGGGGCATAGGTAGCACAGGAAGAAATGAGGAAAACCGTTGAAAATAGAAAAAAGCATTTTTTAAAAATCATAAATAACTACATTGAAAGCGCCAGACCAAAGGTAAAACGCATTCCTTCATCGCCCGTAAATAGGTTAAAGGTTCCACTTACAAGATCGGCAGAGTTTATCCAAAAGCCGCCGCCGTACGAACTGTGCCATACATCTGAAGTATCGTTAGGAACCCAAACGCGCCCTACGTCATAGCCTCCAAAGATACCAATCTGTACTGGCAGTAGGGCTGTTTTAAATTTATTGAAACTATATCTAAGGTCGGCAGCACCCACGGCGGCCGTTCTGCCCGTAAAGCGTTCATCTCTATAAGCGCGAAGGCCGGTATCGCTGCCCAATTGGGCACCTTGGTAAAACTCGAAGTTGTTACCAATATTGAATTGCCCCCGGAAATCGGTTTTTAAAACCAGTTTGCGATTGTGGCTTAAGGCGCTATAAAATACGAGACGCGGATGAACGTAGCCATAGATATTATCGCTTTCCTTAATATTTTGGGTACCCCCTGCCACTAGGCTGAAATCCATTCCACGGCTTGGGTTTACCTTATTGTCAAAACTTTGATATTGATAACTCCCTTCGGCAGTAGCGAAGTATTTGGTTTGTTCCAAATCGGTAGGGCTTGGTGTTACTTGGGTGATGTATCTATCGGCGGTAGCTTCTACCTTTACGCCTTCGAGCTTAGCTTTAAACTGAAATACGCTGCCGTAAGGGGAATCTTTCTTTATTCCCAACGAACCGCCATAGCCACCAATACGCACGCGGTTATAGTCCTTGCCCACTTCAAATTCATAGTCGGGATTAATGGTTTCATTCCCAAAACCGAAATAGTTTTCGGAAAAGTTGGGGTTTTTAAAATGCCCGTTTACCAAGAAGTTCCAACTGCCGAAGATATTTGCAAATTCACCTTGATAGTTGATTTCAAAACTACTGGTAGCCGAGTAATATCCTACTCCCAGACTGTGTTGCTGCGAAAACGGATTTCTCTTAAAACCGTATTGGGTAAGTACGTAGGAAGGGCCAATTTTAAATCCGTCGTCTGGATTATACCCCACTGTAGGAAGAAATAGGTTTACGGTTTTTATTTCCTTTTTAAAGTCGTAAGTGTTATAATCGTAATTATCGGTTAGCTTTATGCTGGCGCCTCCTTTTTCCTCGATGGTGTTCTTTTTGCTCTTTTGGTCGTACACCTTAACATTGCGGCCATTGGCAATTTTATAGGTATCGTTGTTTTGTCCGCCAATAATGCGAATAAAAATAGGGTTGTTGCCTTTTCCCCGAATTTCAAACACATCGTCATCGTCTAAGCCATACACCCAGATTTGTTTGGTTTGGTTAGCGTGAAAGGTGCGGTCTAACATTAAATGGCCCTTTTCGCCGTCTTTTATACGGTAGGTTTTAATATTGGTCTTGCCTTCGGGTAGGCGGGTAATTTCGAAATAGTCGTCTTTATCGGTTCCCGTAACGGTCTGCAATTTGGCGAAATGCTCGTAATACTCTTCGGCGATTTGCACAATATTATCGCGTCGGGCTTTTAGCTTTTGCTTTATTTCTTCGGCCACTTCACCTTGCACTTCCACCGGGAGGTCTTTAAAGGCACTATCTATTACCGCGTCTGAAACATTGTTCTTTATATATTGGGCTTCGGCAAGCCACGTATCTTCATCGGAGCGTTGTACCAGGGCGCGATCCAATTTAATACCCGCTAAGTTAAGTCCGCCGGTGTGTTTTACTTCTTCACTATACACCTGAAACTGTCGCGCGGTGCTAAACAAGGTACGGGCAATATCGAGCAAGGCGCCATCGAAATTGGAATACACTTGGTCGCGGTCTCTGGGGATGGGCTCATATACTCTGCTGCCATCGTCATTTTTATGTTCGGTAAAGCGCCATTGATCTGCATGGCGGTCCCAATCGCCTACCAGCATATCAAACACCCGTGCGCGTACGAAGGATTTTTCATCGAGGGTATATTTTTCATCTTCGCGAAGCTTTTCAAATAGATCGTCTGTACTTTCCATATCGTCCGGATAGTTAAAAATAGGGCCGGTAAAGGTTTCGTCGGGTCGCTCTACGATCATATACAATTCGTCGCCGTAGTTTTCATTAAAATTTCCCAAGGCGAATTGTTTTGGCACAAAATACAGTTTGGGTTTGGTGTGCAAGATATTGGCGGCCTCGGCCAATTTTGGAATCGTAAAGGCGCCATAGGGATGGGCTGCCGTATAAAAATCGAGAATTAACTCCTCGGGAATGGTGTTTACAAAATCGTTTTCTATCTGCTTGTCCTTTATAATTACCGTTTGCAAAAACTGTACGGCGCTCTTTTTTAGGGCGCGCATATTATAGGTTCGGCCATCCTTATCTTCCAAGCGCAAGGAACGGGTTTGGTGCCCTCCCCCAGCGCGCATTACTTTGAGGCCGCCGTAAAGCGTATCCAATAGCACCGTTGGAGCGGTGACGGGAATGCCATACACCTCTCTATAATGCTCGCCCCAAAGGGACTTGTAAAAGCCGGACTTGTTGATTAATTCGTCATTATACACTTGCGCCTTAGTGGTCTGCGGAAAGTTTTGATGTAGGATAGAGAGGTCGTAATCCTGAACTGGGGGGTGAATTTCGTTGTAATACACCGAACTATAGCCGCCATCGGGTCCGGCCTTATAAAAGGTAACTTGGGTAGCTCCCTTTTTGGAAACATCCAATCGTGCAAAGCCTTCATGGCCATAGCTAAACTTACTGAATTGCCCCAAGGCAGCAGCCGTAGCGCCAGATCCCGAGCCAGCAACAATTTGCTTTACAGAGCCTTCTTCATTATACTGTAGCGATTTATCGTGGCCCGAAACAAAAACCAATCTCTTTATATCTTTGGTAAGTACTTGAAGGCGTTGCATCAAATTATTATAACGTTCGTTATAGCGGTCTTGTTTAGAAATAGCCCCCAAACTTTTAACCGGTTTAATAAAAGTGCTAAAGAAATCTTTGTGGATTAATGGGTATTTGCCGCCGTGTTCGCCATAGGTTATCAGGGGGTGATACATAGCAAAAACGATGGTTTTGGTGGCGTTCTTTTTTAATTCGCCTTCTATTTCAATAAAAAGGCGTTCGCGGGTTTTAATCTGGCATTTGTCGTTCATCTTGGAATTGGTATCCCAGTCTTCCAAAAACCATTGCGTGTCTAACGCAATTAGGTGTACATCGTCGTTAATATCAATACTTTCGATGGGGCAGCCGTTGTTGGGTTGCAACACATCGGCATCGTTAAACTGCGATTTTAGAAAATCTTCTTCCAATTCCAGGCCATCTACTCCGCCCTTCCAATCGCGGTTGCCAGGGAGAACAACCACTTTGCCCTTAAAATCTTTTAGAGCGTCTATTTGCAGCTGCATAGATTTTTTGGCCTGTTGTTTGGCGGCTTCATCTTTGGGGGGCATGCCCGCGGGGTAGAAGCTATTTCCCAAAAAGATAATATAGCTGTCTTTTGAATTGTTTTCTGAAATATAATTTTGAAGGGATTTAACCGAATTTGAAACCTCATCACCTTCCTGACCGGTATTGCCTATAAGAAAAAACGTTTTGTTTATTTCGTCTTCTGAAAGCGTTTTGGGGGAGGTATTTTCTTCGTTTTTATAAAGCGGTTGATAAGTGGCACAGGCCGAAAAAAATACTGTGGCGAGAAAAGTTATAATGATGTTAATTTTATTCATATATATTCTTGTAGATTGAATTTTTATTACTTTGGATACCTAAATAATTTTTATGAGCAATATAGTTGAAGCGGCCGACAATTTTATATTTCAATTGTTTAAAGACGAGCTTCCGAGCACTTTTGTATATCACAACTACACCCATTCAAAACGCGTTTATAAAAGTATAAACGAAATTATTGAAAACTCCCAATTTGATGTTAAAGATGCTACCATACTGCGGTTGGCGGCTTTGCTGCACGATACTGGTTACACGGTAAAGCGCGAAGGCCACGAAGAGGAAAGCGCAAAGATTGCTGAAAAATTTTTAAGGGAACAGCAGGTTGAGGACGATATAATTGAAGGAGTGGTCGGGTGTATTCGCGCTACCAAATTTAAAAATACCGTACCCAAGACACAACTTGAAAAAGCGATTCGCGATGCCGATAGCTCGCATTTTGGGAAGGACTATTTTGAAGAGGCCAGTGAGTTTTTGCGGCAGGAATATCTGTTTCAGAATATTCACGAGTACACCTCGAAGGAATGGCAGGACGAAAATATAAAGGTGTTGGTTGAAGATCATCAGTTTTATACAGATTATGCCCTAAAAAATTGGCAACCCACCAAGGAGAAGAATTTATCGGATTTATTGGAGGACCGCAAAAAGCGGAAAGCCAAAATGCACAAGGAACGCGTAAAGGCGAAGCTGAAGGCGGAGTACAAAAACGACAGTCCGGAGCGCGGCATACAAACCTTTTACCGCACTGCCCTGCGGAATCATATGAAACTCAGTGATATTGCCGATACAAAGGCAAACATAATGTTGTCTGTAAATGCAATTATTATTTCGTTGGTGCTTTCTAACCTTATCTCGAAGTTAGACAATAACAACTACCTAATAATTCCGACGGCCATATTTATTCTCTTTAGTGCCATTACGATGATATTGGCGGTAATAGCCACGCGACCCAACGTAACCCGTGGGGAATTTACCAAGGAAGACGTCGCTAATAAATCGGTTAATCTTACTTTCTTTGGAAATTTCCACAAAATGGAGCTCGAGCAATACGAATGGGCGATAGAGGAACTTTTAAAAGATAGAAATTACGTGTATAAATCGCTTACCAAAGATTTGTATTTCCTTGGAAAGGTATTGGATAGAAAATACCGGATACTGCGATTAACCTATACCATTTTTGTTGCGGGCACCATTATTTCGCTTCTTGCCTTTGCGGCTTTCTTTTATGTTGAAATGTAGTTGGCGGTTGGCGGTTGGCGGTTGGCGGTTGGCGGTTGTCGGTTGTCTGGTGTCTGTTGTCGGGTGTCGGTTGTCGGTTGTCTGTTGTGGGTTGTGGGTTGTCTGTTGTCGGTTGTCTGTTGTCTGTTGACGGTTGTCTGTTGTCTGTTGACGGTTGTCTGTTGTGGGTTGTGGGTTGTCTGTTGTCGGTTGTCTGTTGTGGGGATTGTTTAATTGTGTAATTGGGACTTAAAGGACAAAAAGACGAAAGGACAAAATGAATTGAAAAGGACTATTGCTCCCCTTTGGGGTTGGGGGACTTTTTGAGACGGGTGTCGGTTGACGGTTGACGGTTGTCTGTTGTCTGTTGTCTGTTGACGGTTGTCTGTTGTCTGTTGTCTGTTGTCTGTTGTCTGTTGTCTGTTGACGGTTGTCTGTTGTCTGTTGTCGGTTGTCGGTTATGGGTTGTCTGTTGACAGTTGTTGGGATTGTTTAATCGTTTAATCGTTTAAATAAGCAAAATTATAGCCGGGGTGGCTTATTCCCCCCTTAGAAGGGGGGTTGGGGGGATGTTTTTCTGGGGGACGGAAAAGACAAAAGGACGCAAAGGACAAAATGACTTAAAGAATGAAATGACTGGTGAGGGACTATTGCTCCCCTTTGGGGCTGGGGGACTTTTGAGACGGGTGTCTGTTGGCGGTTGTCTGTTGTCGGTTGTCTGTTGTCTGTTGTCTGTTGACGGTTGTCTGTTGTCTGTTGTCGGTTGTCGGTTGTCGGTTATGGGTAGTCTGTTGACAGTTGTTGGGATTGTGTAATCGGTTAATCGGTTAAATAAGCAAAGTTAAAGCCTAGGTGGCTTATTCCCCCCTTAGAAGGGGGGTTGGGGGGATGTTTTTCTGGGGGACGGAAAAGACAAAAGGACGGAAAGGACAAAATGACAAAAGGACGAAATGACTTGCAAAGGACTATTGCTCCCCTTTGGGGCTGGGGGACTTGGGGCTGGGGGACTTGGTTGGGGGACTTTAATGCATAAAAAACAATAAAAAAATAATTATGAAAATGATAAAAACGATTTTAATATTAGCAATTACAACTACTACTCTTATGGCACAAAACACTTTACCGCCACCCACTATTGATGTTACGGGCGAAGGGATTGTTCGCGTTGTTCCGGATGAGGCAACGATTAATATTCGCGTTGAAAATACCGGGGAAAATACCAAGCTGCTAAAACAACAAAACGACGCTACCATTAGTGAAGTTTTAAAGTTTTTAAAGAAAATGGATATAGCCGAAAAAGATGTGCGTACCGAATATATGAACCTCAATAAGAATTACGATTACAACAGTAAGACCTATACATTTGCCGCCAACCAATCGCTTTCGGTAAAGCTGCGCGATTTAAATAAGTACGAGGCGGTGATGAAAGGTTTAATAGATACCGGGATCAATAGAATAGACGGCGTGACTTTTTCGTCGTCTAACGAAGAGACACTAAAAGTGGAAGCTCGAAAAAAAGCGATAGAAAACGCACAAATGAAGGCTAAAGATTATGTGTCTGTTTTAAATCAAACCGTTGGGAAAGCTGTTTCGATCAGCGAACTCAGCAACCCCAGTGGACCAAGGCCAATGTATAAAGCAGCGATGATGGATTCATCATCGGAAGGTAGTGATCCGACCATTGCGCTTGGGGTAATAGAGGTTAAAACCAGGGTTAATGTGAGCTTTCTTTTAAATTAAAGGTAATTGGGGGGAGGCGGCGTAATGTTTTTTTCTACCCATATGTTGTCCCTACGGGACAATGGGTTTGTTTGTCCGTTTTCTTTTCTACCCATATGTTGTCCCTACGGGACGGGTGGATGGGGTCGATGATTTGGGGATGCCGAGCTTGGTTATATGTTTTTTCTACCCATATTTTGTCCCTACGGGACAATGGGTTCGTTTGTCCGTTTTCTTTTCTACCGATATGTTGTCCCTACGGGACAGGTGGATGGGGTCGATGATTTGGGGATGCTGAGTTTGGTTATATGTTTTTTCTACCGATATTTTGTCCCTACGGGACAATGGGTTCGTTTGTCCGTTTTCTTTTCTACCGATATGTTGTCCCTACGGGACAGGTGGATGGGGTCGATGATTTGGGGATGCTGAGCTTGGTTAGACGTTTTTTCTACCGATATTTTGTCCCTACTGGACAATGGGTTTGTTTGTCCGTTTTCTTTTCTACCCATATGTTGTCCCTACGGGACGGGTGGATGGGGTCGATGATTTGGGGATGCTGAGTTTGGTTAGACGTTTTTTCTACCCATATTTCGTCCCTACAGGACAAATAGATGGAGCCAATGCATTCTACCCATATTTTGTCCCTACGGGACAATGGGATTCTATCTTTCGGGCTTTTTCTACCGATATTTTGTCCCTACGGGACAATGGGTTTGTTTGTCCATGTTTTTTCTACCCATATATTATCCCTACGGAACGGGTGGATGGGTCGATGATTTGATGATGCCGGGCTTGGTTATAGGTTTTTTCTACCCATATGTTATCTCTACGGGATAGGTTGATGGAGCCAATGCATTCTACCGATATGTTGTCCCTATGGGACACTGGGGTTCTATTATTCGGGCTTTTTCTACCGATATTTTGTCCCTACTGGACAATGGGTTCGTTTGTCCGTTTTCTTTTCTACCGATATGTTGTCCCTACGGGACGGGTGGATGGGTCGATGATTTGGGGATGCTGAGCTTGGTTAGACGTTTTTTCTACCGATATTTTGTCCCTATGGGACAATGAGGTTTATTTGACAGCTCTTTTTCTACCCAAATGCTGTCCCTACGGGATAGGCTGATGGAGCCAATGCATTCTACCGATATTTTGTCCCTACGGGACAATGGGTTTGTTTGACCGTTTCCTTTTCTACCCATATGTTGTCCCTACGGGACAGGTGGATGGAGCCACCGATATTCTGTCCCTATGGGACGGGTGGATGGGGTTAATGTTTTTTCCCATCTGTCAACCATAGGGACAGGATTGGTTATGTGTAGGGTTTTGTGTGGTATTAATTTTAGCTCAATGAATTTTTATGCTTTTATTCGCCTAAAAGGGTTGCGATTTTGGCTTCTAGGGCGGCGCCGCGTAGATCTTTATCGATTATTACGCCTTCTTCATCCAATAAAAATGTGGCAGGAATTGAACGAACGTTGTACTGCTTGGCGATTGGGTCTTGCCAAAATTGCAGGTTAGAAACATGGTGCCAATCCATTTTATCGTCGGCTATGGCTTGAATCCATTTGTCTTTTTGTTCGGCTTTATCTAGAGAAACGCTGATAATATTTAGGCCTTTATCGTGGTATTTATTGTACACTTTTACCACGTTCGGGTTTTCAATACGGCAAGGCTTGCACCACGAGGCCCAAAAATCTATAATCGTATATTTTCCAAGGGCATCTTTTAACGACTTCATTTCGCCCGTTGGGGTTGGAGCGCTAAAATCTGGAGCAAGGCTTCCCACTTCGGCCTTTTTCATATTTTCTATACTGGTTTTTAAATCGGTTACAATACCGCTGGTTGCCAGTTTTGGATCCATATTATCTATAAAAGCAGAAGCTTCGGCTGGGGTGAGTTCTTTTCTGCCTACCATTTCAGAAATAAGCATAGCGGCAAAAAGGGTATTGTTGTTCGCCTTTAAAAATTCCTTTTTATACTGGGTTTCTTCCGCAACAATATTTAGATTTTTACTTTGTATTTCGGCAATTTCGGCCGTATCGTTCGCCATGCGGGCTTCGCGGAAACGGTCCATGCTTTCTTGTTTTCTTTTATTAAAGGCCGTCATTTTATCGGCAAATTCGCCGTAGGCATTGTTTTGCTTTCCACCGGACACACGAGATGCCTGTATGCTATCTTTGTAAATAGTGGCTTTCATATCTACATTTTCAGGGAAAAATATTACTGAGCCGGGCACTTCATTCACTCTTAAAAAATTAAGGCTAGTGGCCTGGCTATTTGGATAGGTAGCCGAAAAGGCACCGCCGGTAACGGTAATAGTATCAATAATTTTAGGTTGCCTGTCTGCCAAGGTATAGACGTAAATCTCGGTACCGTCGGCAAAACCTTGAGCCTCGCCTTGTAGCACATAGCTGTCGGATTCCTGCGTACAGGAAAGTAATGAAATTGTTAAAAGTGGAGCTAAAATAAGTCTCATAGAATCTGTGTTTTTATTTGTGGGGCAAAAATAGCAGATTATTCTGGCAATGCGTGATATGGGCTAATATTTTGTTATTTATTAACATATCGCTTAATTTTTAACTCGTACTTTTATCCCCTTATGTTAAAAGACGATTTAATAGTAGAAAAAAGGGATTTCCCGATGAAGATAAAAGTGGGCTTCAAAAAGGTTTTTGACGCTTACAAAGCTTTGGAACCCCAGACTGCGATTGAAAAACAGCAGGCTGCGGAAATACTCGCTATAGAAAAAGAATATCCCAAACTAACTACGGGCTTAACAAAATGTACGGACCTCACCGAATACCAAACGCAAATAGACGCGGTGTTAAATCCGTTGTTCTCCCCGTTGTTGACCGAAAACGAAATTAAATTCGCCACCATTCCTTTTCAAAACATTGCCATTAAATGCACCCAACGTTATAAAAATTTAATTAAGGCGGCTGGAGAAAAGGTGGCATTGGAGATTATAAATTTTAATGCAGACCAATTTTATATTATGGGCTGTAGTATAATTTTAAATATATATTACGGGATAAAAGTTGATTTTAGACGTTCGTATTACTACAATATTCCCGATGAACACGGGATGGTAAAAAACTACAGGCTGCTCTATAATGCAGATTTTGTGGAAATTCAAAAAACCAATAAGGCAAAGGATATTTCGGAAGCGGATATCAACGAACTTTTGGAAAGCTACGAAAATGTTGCCATTTGGAAAGAAAAGTTTCCACCCGAAAGCTGGATTTTTAACGGTTTTGTTATCGCCTCGCTAACGGATGTTACCTTAAATGTATCCATTTCAGATTTTAAATCGAATTTACTGCGATTGGAAAAAAACGGGGGCTTTGAGGATACTGAGTTTAGCCGTATTTTCCGCTCTATTTTTCATTTAAAGGATTTGATGATAGGCTTTACCGACTATCACGAAGAAACGGAGACTTTTGAACGCACCCTGTTTAAGGAAATTTCGAGTTTTATACTCAATAATAAGAAATCGCAACGCTGCAAGGACGCCCTTTGTAGTGGTTCGTATTACAAGCTTTTTAAGCAGCGCGAATTTTACTGCATTACCGATGCCGAGCGTTACCACAAATTATACCCGGATAATCTGCTCTATAAAAAAATGCTGGACCAAGGTATGAAGAGTGCAATTTTTGCCTCGATAGTACACGAGGATAAAATTTTGGGGGTGCTGGAGTTGGTATCGCCCAACGCGAATGACCTTAATACCATTAATGCCAACAAGCTACGCGATATAATGCCGTTTTTAATTGATTCGGTTGTGCGCTCGAAGGAAAATCTGGAGAACGAATTGGAACTTATTATCCAAGAGGAATGTACTGCCATACACAGCAGTGTACATTGGAAGTTTCGGCAGGAGGCAAAGCGGTATTTAAACAGTAAAAACGAAGGCAACGCCAACTATTTTAGGGAAATTGTTTTTCAGGACGTGTTTCCGCTGTATGGACAAACCGATATAAAAGGTTCTTCCGAAGCTCGAAACGAGGCTACCAAGCAAGATTTAATGCTGCAATTACAGTATATAGACGAACTGCTGCAAAAGCTTTCAAAATACAATCCGCTGCTAATTTTTGAGCAGATGAAGTTTACCGTCGCGAACTTTTCAAATGAAATTACCGAAAACCTTCAAGTAGATACAGAGCGAAAAGTAATAGATTTTATCGCTTCTGAAATCATTCCATTTTTCAAACATATGCGGCTTAAGAATAATACGCATAAAAAGTGGATAGATGAATACAACGAACTGGTAGATCTAAATTCGGGATTGGTTTATAAATTTAGAAAAGACTACGACGAATCGGTTATGCAAACCAACAAAAGGCTTGCAGCGATTTTAGACAGGAAACAGCTGGAGGCACAGCAAATGTACCCGCATTACTTTGAACGTTTTAATACAGACGGGGTTGAGCACAATATGTATATAGGTGAAAACATTACAAAGCGTAGAACCTTTAACAAGTTATACCTTAAAAATTTAAGGTTGTGGCAGTTGCAGATTGTGTGCGAAATGGAGAATAGCTTTTATAATTTTAAGGAGAGCTTGCCCGTAAATTTAGATGTAGCCTCGATGATTTTGGTATTTAACGGATCGTTGTCGCTACGGTTTAGGATGGACGAAAAACGATTTGACGTAGATGGCACCTATAACGCGCGATATGAAGTGGTAAAAAAACGCGTGGACAAGGCCCATATAAAAGGAACTGAAGAGCGTATTACCCAACCGGGAAAAATTGTAATGGTATATTCGCAAAAAGAAGACGAGGAAGAGTATTTACAATATATAAAGTTTTTACAAAGTCAGAAAATGCTCGACGAGGGTGTAGAGATATTGGAATTGGAAGACTTACAGGGTGTTACCGGCCTAAAAGCCTTACGCGTAAAAGTGCTTTACAGCAAAAACACGAATAAGACGAAGGAGTATTACACCTACGAAGACCTAATCTCTGAATTAAAAGACTAAAGCGGCAACAAGTTTAGATTTGTGAATACGCTGTTTACACGTTAAAACGGAAGTGCATTACATCGCCATCCTTTACGATATACTCCTTTCCTTCTACTCCCATTTTTCCTGCTTCCTTTACTTTGGCCTCGCTACCGTAAGTAACAAAATCGTCGTATTTTATAACTTCGGCGCGGATAAAGCCTTTCTCAAAATCGGTGTGAATAACACCGGCCGCCTGAGGTGCTGTAGCACCAACGGGAATGGTCCACGCCCGTACTTCCTTTACACCGGCCGTAAAATAGGTTTGCAGGTTTAGCAGTTTATAGGCACTACGAATTAATTTAGCAGAACCCGCCTCGTCCAATCCCAAATCTTCCAAAAACATTTGGCGTTCTTCGAAGGTGTCGAGTTCGGTAATATCGGCTTCGGTGCCAACTGCCAAAACTAAAACCTCGGCATTTTCATCGGCTACCGCTGCTCTTACTTTATCCACATAGTCGTTGCCCGTTGCGGCTGCAGCTTCATCTACATTACAAACGTAAAGCACAGGCTTGTCTGTTATAAATTGGGAGTCGGCTATATACTCCTCACGTTCCTCGGCAGAAAGTTCAATTGCCCGAACGGAGATTCCGGCTTCTAGACCCGTTTTTACCTTTAACAAAGCTGCCTCTTCTTTTTGTGCTTCTTTATTTCCGGTACGAGCCGCGCGTTTTACTTTTTCCAGTTTTTTGTCTACCGTTTCCAGATCTTTTAATTGCAGTTCAATATCTATTGTTTCCTTATCGCGAATAGGATTTACGCTACCATCTACGTGTACAATATTATCATCGTTAAAACAACGCAATACATGAAGAATAGCATCGGTTTCGCGGATGTTGCTCAAAAACTGGTTGCCGAGCCCCTCCCCTTTGCTGGCTCCTTTTACAAGGCCTGCAATATCTACTATTTCAACAGTTGCAGGTAGTACGCGCTCTGGTTTTACCAATTCCTCCAACTTTAACAAGCGCTTGTCCGGTACATTTACAACGCCAATATTAGGCTCGATGGTACAGAAGGGAAAATTGGCACTCTGTGCCTTTGCATTGGACAAACAATTAAAAAGAGTGGATTTTCCAACGTTTGGCAATCCTACAATACCTGCTTTCATAGTAATAATCTTTATTTAATTTTAAAATGGCTTAGCGCGCTAAGTTTTAAAATGCTGGAAATATTTTTCAATTTAAAAATCGATTCCGAAAAACGTTTTGCGTTATACGCTTCAACCTATCTCTTATTAATTTTAGCTTTATATGCTGAAATTTTTAAGAGGTGCAAATATACATCTTCAAAGCATACAATCAAGACTTCGTTTAAAATGCTTTTCAGAAAAAGATTGGGGATATTTTCACTAAAATTTTTGAATAACTTAACTATTGTAACGCTATGTTTACACTAGAAACCTTAATAACCAAAATTATGAAACGTATTGTAATGAGTATAGCCGTGGCTGTTTTTACCTTTTCGGCACTACAGGCCCAGGAAAATAAAACCGTTCGGGAAGAATCTACCGTAAAGCGCGTTATTACCAAAGAAGGTAGTGATGTAAAGATTAAAGAGGTAAAAAACACCGATACCGAAAGCGGGGTGGTAGTTGTAAAGGACAACAACCAAACCAACCAGGAATTTAAGGAAACTACGAAAAGGGATTCCGATAAAAAAGTGCTGGTAGATGAAGTTGTGGTAGATCGGGAGAACGAGGCAATGATTGCTGCAAAGAAAGCGCAGGTACAGGCACAGTTGGAAGCTTCTAAAAAAGAACAGGCTGCTTTGGCTGCTAAAAGAAAGGCGGAATTCGAAGCAAAAAAAGCTAAGATGGCGCAGGAATTGGCCGAAAGAAGAGCGCAGTTGGAAACGCGTCCGAAAGGGATGGCCAAATTAGATAACGACTAAAAAACTATAAATACTAAGTTCCATTTCGGGATTTCGGTTGGAACATAGGGCTTTTGCGGTGGCTTATTTGCGATGAATATTCAATTTTATTTGAAAAATAGTATCGTAAAAATTATAGTTTAAAGCGAACATTAGCGATTATTTTAAGAAATTTTATTAAATAAGCAAGAATCGTTGAATATTTTAAGAATTAGTTATCATTTAATATTTCGTTTTAACAGCTACAGCAAATATATTTGTAATTAGAAAATCAAACCAAAATATAACACTATGAAAAAGACACTCTTAATTATTGCATTGGCAGCTTTTACGGCTGGTTTTGCACAAGAAAATAAAAATAAGAAATCTGAAACGGTAGTTACAAAGACTGCTGTAAAAAGTGAAAAAGGCACAGAGGTATCAACCAAAGCCGTTACAAAAACCAAAAAGCAGATTTTAGCTTTAGACGATAGTGACGCAAACCAGACCAACCAAAGTGTTGTGATGAAGCCCGCCAAGGTAAATACCGATGTAAGCTATGATTACGATGGCAACCGATTTCAGTTTTTAAATCAGAAAGACAAAGATGGGTACAGATTAATGACCGTAAAGGACAATGCTACCCAGGAAGAGTACGCAATTATAAAGCCTACTTCACAAAATGGTTATTATATAATGTCTAGGGATGGGAAGTCGTCTTTTGGATATTTTAATGCGGATGGAAACTTTGTTGTTGAGCGTTACGACGCAAATCTAGACGCCATTGTTTCTGACGTTTATAAGTTGCAGATGAAAAGCAATGCAGCGGTAAAAGAATAATTTTCGCTTAACTCCCCTACATACAAATCGCCCTTCAAATTTAATTATTTGAAGGGCGATTTATTTTTGTTGAAATATATAAAAATTTACTTTTTGTGCATAAAGGCTTGCTTGGCCAGTAGTTCCTCATCGGTTTCTACGTTGTCCTCATCGGGAACGCAGCAATCTACGGGGCATACGGCGGCACATTGTGGTTCATCATGAAAACCTTTGCACTCGGTACATTTATCTGCTACTATAAAGTATATTTCGTCGCTTACAGGTTCTTGAGCTTCATTAGCATCTACCTGTTTTCCATTTGGAAGCACAACATTGCCTTCCAAGTCGGTGCCATCGGCATAACGCCAATCGTCGGCACCTTCATATATTGCCGTATTCGGGCATTCGGGCTCGCAAGCACCGCAGTTTATACATTCGTCTGTTATTATAATTGCCATGGTATTTACTTTTTCTAACTTTGCACAAATTTAATGCCTATAAAGGGTAACTCCAAAGGAAGTATGCAAATAAAGGACAGAATTAACGCTTTTATCAAATTAGGGAAATTTCTTGGCGAAATTAACACCGAAACCAATCATATTTTAAAGAAAGCCGAAGCGGAAAACGGATGGTTTACCCCGGATAATATATCATTTGCCTTAAAAAATTGGAGTCAGGCGCTGAGTGAAGAAAATTTGGAGCAGTGGGTTGCAGCGTATAATTTGGAGGAAGCACAGCCAAAAACCGTCGCTATTATTATGGCGGGCAATATTCCATTGGTGGGATTCCACGATTTTCTCTCTGTGTTAATTACGGGAAACAAGGTTTTGGCGAAGCTTTCGTCTAACGATAAAACCTTACTGCCCTATCTGGCAAGCCATTTAATATCCGTTGAGCCCAGATTTAAGGATTTAATTGAATTTACCGAAGGGAGACTGCAAAACTTTGATGCGGTAATAGCTACCGGAAGTAATAATACGGCGCGCTATTTTGAATATTACTTTGGAAAATACCCGAATATTATCCGCAAAAACCGAAATTCGGTTGCAGTGTTAACTGGGGAAGAAACCGAAGCTGAACTCGTAAAACTCGCCGACGATATTTTTAGGTATTTTGGATTGGGCTGCCGCAACGTTTCAAAAATTTACATTCCCGAAAACTATAATTTTGAAGCGTTTTTTAAGGCTATGTATAGTTGGAAGGCAATTATAAACAACCATAAGTACATCAATAATTACGATTACAACAAGGCGGTGTATTTAATGGACAGTTTTCCGCTCTTAGACAATGAGTTTATGATACTAAAGCAAGATACTGGCTTCTCCTCGCCTATTTCGGTGGTTTTTTACGAATTCTACCCAGGGTTGGAAAGTTTAAAAGCAGATTTAAAGGCGAATGAAATGCAGATTCAATGTTTGGTTTCAAAAGCAGGGTTTACCAATGAAGTTGCTTTTGGGGAAGCGCAACACCCACAACTTTGGGATTATGCCGACGGGGTAGATACGGTGGCATTTTTATTAAAAATTTAATGGGATACCCAGCAACTACGGCAAGTATATTTTATTTTTCAACCTAAAAAGCAACGGTATTAATTTGGGAGAATTATATAATTCCTACGGTTGATACTTCCTTGATAAAAAAACCATAATTGCCCAATATTTTAACTGCATAATTCACATCTTTGTTGTATAAATTTCACAAAAAATGAAGAAACATAATTTTAGCGCAGGGCCTTGCATATTACCGCAATCGGTTTTGCAACAAGCTGCCGCAGCTGTAAAAAACTTCAACGATTTAAACCTTTCGTTATTGGAAATTTCGCACCGAAGCAAAGATTTTGTTGCGGTAATGGACACTGCCCGAAGTTTGGCATTAACGCATTTGGGGCTTCAGAATAAAGGATACCAAGCCTTATTTTTGCAAGGTGGGGCGAGTATGCAGTTTTTGATGACGGCTTATAATTTATTGGAAAAAAAAGCGGCGTATTTAAACACCGGCACTTGGAGCGACAAGGCCATAAAAGAGGCTAAGCTCTTGGGGGAAGTGGTGGAAGTAGCATCATCAAAAAGCGATAACTTTAATTATATCCCAAAAAACTATAGTATTCCGGGCGATGCGGATTACTTTCACTGTACCAGTAATAATACCATTTTTGGTACGCAACTACAGCAGTTTCCCGAAACCGACATCCCGATGGTTTGCGATATGAGCAGCGATATTTTTTCGCGGCAGTTGGATTTTTCAAAATTCGATTTAATATATGCCGGGGCGCAAAAAAATATGGGGCCGGCGGGAGCTACGTTGGTGGTGGTAAAGGAAGAAATACTCGGAAAGGTTTCGCGCGCCATTCCATCTATGCTTAATTACAAGGTGCAGATAGGGAAAGAGAGTATGTTTAATACGCCATCGGTATTTGCGGTGTATGTTTCAATGTTGACCCTACAGTGGTTGGAGGATGCTGGGGGAATTTCTGCAATAGAAAAGGTAAACAATCAAAAGGCCGCCCTTCTTTATGCCGAAATAGATAGAAACTCACTTTTTGAAGGCTATGTAGCCAAGAAAGAGGACCGTTCTAAAATGAATGCCACCTTTAATTTAAAGGACGAACAGTTAAAAGCCACCTTTGACGATACTTTAAAACAGGCTGGTATTAGCGGGATAAACGGGCACCGTAGTGTTGGCGGGTACAGAGCATCTATGTATAATGCGCTGCCTTTGGAAAGTGTGGCGGTTTTGGTAGATGTTATGCAAACGGTTGAAAAAGGCGCTTAAAACTTAAAAGCGTAACAGCAGTAAAAATTATGGGTTGAATTTTGAATTCCCAAGAAGAATAAAATTAATAATAGGAAAGAATAAAACATGAAGATATTAGCAAATGACGGTATTTCAAAAAGCGGAGTAAAAGCGTTGGAAAATGCAGGTTTTGAAGTAATAGTAGTAAGTGTAGCGCAGGAACAGCTTCAAAATTACATCAACGAACACCATATAGAAGTACTTTTGGTACGCAGTGCCACCAAAGTGCGGAAAGATTTAATAGACAACTGCCCATCGTTAAAAATAATAGGTCGCGGTGGCGTTGGCATGGACAATATAGATGTGGATTACGCACTAAAAAACGGAATAAACGTAATAAATACCCCGGCGGCTTCTTCGGAGTCGGTTGCCGAGTTGGTATTTGCACATTTGTTTGGGGGCGTTCGCTATCTTCACGATGCCAATAGAAATATGCCATTAGACGGCGATACCAAGTTTAAGGAATTAAAGAAGAGTTACGGCTCGGGGCGCGAATTGCGCGGAAAAACATTGGGAATTATAGGCTTTGGGCGAATTGGGCGGCAGGTAGCCAAAATAGCTTTGGGCTGTGGGATGAAAGTAATTGCCAGCGACCACGAAGTTGGGGAAGCCGATATTACGCTTACTTTTTACGACGGACAGGAGGTTACTTTAAAAATAAAGACCGCGCCAATAGATAAGCTTATCAAAAAGAGCGATTTTATTAGTTTGCACGTGCCTTCACAATCGGGGTATTTAATTGGAAAAGACGAAATTGCCAAAATGAAAGACGGCGTGGGCATTGTGAACACTGCACGCGGTGGGATACTTAACGAAGCTGCACTTTTGGAAGCTATTGAGGATGGGAAGGTTTCGTTCGCGGCCTTGGATGTTTTTGAGAATGAGCCCACTCCTTCGATTAAAGTTTTAATGAATGACGCTATTTCGCTTACGCCACATATTGGTGCCGCCACAAACGAAGCGCAGGACCGTATAGGCATTGAGCTTGCCGAACAAATAATAAGCTTATTGACGAAGGCCTAAATAATTTTATTTACTTTAGTTGCCTACTAACTTAAACATCAGAAAATTATGCCTTCAATTTTAGATCTTCTCAGCAGCGATATGGGGCAGCAGCTTATTACTGCCGCAAGTGCCAAAACCGGTGAAACTCCCGAAAAAACTGCAAATGTATTGAGCATGGCGTTACCTGTTATTTTGGGAGCCATGCAAAAAAACGCTGCGAGTCCGCAGGGTGCACAAAGTTTAAACAGTGCCTTGGAGGACAATCGGCACGACGGTTCCATTTTAAACCAGCTGAGCGATTTATTGGGAAACCAAAGTGCAGACAGTAGTTTAATGAGCGATGGTGCAGGTATATTGGGCCACGTACTTGGCGGGAACCAACAAAAGGTGCAGCAGGGTATTAGCAAGGTAAGCGGCGTAGATGCCAATTCGGTAGCTAAGATTATACAGATGGCGGCACCTATATTGATGGGTATTTTGGGCAGCCAAAAACGAAAGGACAATGTAGATGAAAATGGGCTGGGCGATTTACTTGGGTCTGTAATGGGTAAAAATACAGACCACGACCAATCGCTAATAACAACGCTTTTAGACGCCGATGGCGATGGCAGCGTTATAGACGATATTGCCGGGATGGTTTTAGGTGGAAAAAAGAAAAAAGGAGGCCTTGGCGGTATGTTGGGCGGCCTCTTCGGGAAATAGCACTTTAATTTACTATAGATAATTGTACGCCGCCCTGTTAAAATGGGCGGTTTTCTTTTAAATGATTATTAAATACCGTGGGCTTCATATAACATTCGTTAACTTTGCAAAAATTCATTTTGATTGAAATTGCATGCCGAGCAGTTTTGAATCATAAAAGTTTAAACAGATGAAAAACATTTTTATACTAGCATTTTTATCCGTTGCAATCTTTAGTTGCGGTCCTGGTTCAAAAACCATTGGCGATACTTCTTCTTCGGAAATTGCTACCAACGACACTATTAAAATTGCGAACGAAGCGTTGGAATACGAGGTTATAATCGTAGAACCAGGTTTTGATTCCTGGCTAATTTCGCAACCGCCACGGGGATACTACGGGCAAACAAAATTAGAATCCAAAAACAGGCAATTTGTGGCCGAATACAACACACGGGTTTTAAATCCTACAAAGTATTCCAGAAACCTATATACCGAGCAAATAAACTACGATGCAGCTGTAGATTACGGGTACGAGGTAAATTATTTATTGTATAACTACTTTATGTATTTTCAGGAAAAATACAATGAAAAATTTATAGGAGGAAGAAATTGAAGAAGCTTAAAGAACGTTGGAATATTGAAACCAACGGCCAACTTGTTATAATATTTTTGGTTTTCGCAATTACCGGCAGTTCCGCAGCAAAGCTCGGGGCGCCCGTTTCGGAATTTTTAGAAGTACGGAAAGAAATGGGCTGGTATATTTACTGGCCATTCCGCATTTTAATAATCTTCCCGATTTATCAGGTATTATTGGTATTTTTTGGGTGGGTATTTGGAGAGTTCAACTTTTTTTGGAATTTTATTAAAAAGATGCTCAGCGGTATGGGCTTAGGATTTTTATTTAAAAAATGAAGGTTTTACAAAGGAAAATAATGCAAATTCTGGTAGCGACCATTTTTTCGGTTGCCCTGCTATTGCCCACTGCGGTAAGCTTTGCGCATTCCTTTGACGGCCATGAGCACAGAGCCTGTACCGATTTATCTACTCATCTTCACGAAAAGCAATTAGATTGTTCTATTTGCGATTTTCATTTTTCAATATTTAATTTTTCGCCAGAAAAGCTGCCCGAGTTTACAGTTTTTCACAGTTTTGAATGTGTAGCAACCGCTTATATTCTATCGGATTGCAGTTTACATACAAGGTATTATTTTCTTCGTGGTCCTCCTCTATTTTCTTGATTTTTAGCATTTCACATTAATTCAAAAATTTACATTTTAAAATCGAGAGCGCATGAAAAATTATTTATGCTTGCTGGCGGTGCTATTTTTGTACGCCACAGCGAGCTCACAAAATTCCTTAACGGGAAATATAACTTCAAAAAATACAAATGACCCTATTTCAGCAACCGTTTATATTCCGCAATTGGAAAAAGGAACGGTAGCCGATTTTGACGGTAATTACACTATAAACAACATTCCGGATGGCAATTATAATGTGGTATTCTCTTCGTTGGGATATGCCAGTGTGTCGAGGAAACTAAGTTTTACAAACCGAGAAACGGTAACGGAAAACCTGCAGTTGCAGGAAAGCGCCGTGGAAATGGAGGAGGTAATTATCTCTACGCCCTTTCATAAATTACAGAGCGATAATGTAATGAAAGTAGAACGCGTTTCTACGGACGAATTGCGGGCGTCAGGAGCGGTAACCCTTGCCGAGGGTATTAACACTATTGCCGGGGTAAATATAATTAGTACCGGCACGGGAATTGGCAAGCCCGTAATCCGCGGTCTAAGTTCCAATAGGGTTTTAACGTATGCCCAGGGCGTGCGTTTGGAAAACCAACAATTTGGAGATGAGCACGGCCTTGGCATCAATGAAGCGGGAATAGAGAGTGTGGAGGTAATTAAGGGGCCTGCTTCCCTACTCTACGGCAGTGATGCTTTGGGAGGCGTGCTATATTTAAACCCCGAAAAATTTGCACTTACGGGGGAAACTCAGGCCGATTTAAGCAGTAGCTATTTTTCAAATACTTTGGGAACTTCTACAAATCTGGGAATAAAAACCTCCGGTGAAAAATTGAAGTTTTTGGCCCGTGGTGCCTATGCCAGCTTTAGCGACTATAAATCGGGGGCGGCCTATAGGGTAACAAATTCGCGATTTAACGAGAAGGATTTTAAAGCCGGGGTTCAATACTCGGGGATTGCTTTTAAATCTACCCTTCGCTATAATTACAATCGGTCTAATATTGGTATTCCGGAGGAAATTGGGGTGCAATCGCGTTCGAAGGATCTGGAACTTCCGTTTCAGGAAATAGACAACCATATTTTAAGTATTGAAAATACTCTGTTTTTTAACAATTCCAGTTTAGACGTAAAAGCGGGTTATTTGTTTAACGACAGGCGCGAATTTGAGGATGAACCCGATGTAGCAGCGCTTCGGCTTAAACTGAATACGTTTAATTACGACCTAAAATATCACCTGCCGCAACTGGGTAATTTTGAAACTATTGTGGGCGTGCAGGGTATGTTTCAAAACAATAAAAATGAGGGAGAAGAAATTTTAATTCCCGATGCCAAAACTACGGATGTTGGGGTATTGGCTACCTCGCACTACCATTTGGAAAAGGTGGACCTGCAAGCCGGAGTTAGATTGGACACCCGAAAGATAAACAGCGAAGCTGCCGGCAGCCCAATGGACCAAGATTATATTGAAGCGTTAGATAAAAGTTTTAC
The DNA here is from genome assembly GCF_029814825.1 of Aequorivita marisscotiae. Classification (NCBI taxonomy): domain Bacteria; kingdom Pseudomonadati; phylum Bacteroidota; class Flavobacteriia; order Flavobacteriales; family Flavobacteriaceae; genus Aequorivita; species Aequorivita marisscotiae. The sequence continues at coordinate 3,070,090 of NZ_CP122379.1, forward strand.
GAGTTTTACTGCGGCTTTGGGCGCTAAAATGGATTTGGTTGAAAAATTTTCTGTCCGCATTAATTTGGCGAGTGGCTTTCGCGCGCCCAATTTAGCCGAATTAACATCGGAAGGCGTGCACGAAGGAACAAACAGATATGAGCGCGGGAACAGCAGTTTAACAAACGAGCAGAATTTTCAGGCCGATCTTGCTTTGGAATACCGAAATGAGCATATAGAGTTTTTTGCGAATGGATTTTACAATGCTGTAAACAATTATATTTATTTGGCCCCCACCAATGAAATAATAGACAATACGGCAGTATATAATTACTTGCAGGACAATGCAGCGCTTTACGGTGGTGAATTTGGGTTTCACCTTCACCCGCATCCGTTGGATTGGTTGCATTTGGAGAGTAGTTTTGAAACCGTAACCGGAAAACTGGACGACAATGGGTATTTGCCATTAAGTCCGGCGAACAGTGTTCGGAATACATTTCGGGTAGAATTTGCGGACGGGAATGCTCGAAAAGCGAGTTCGGCCTTTATCACCCTTGAAAACACTTTTGACCAAAACAACGTCAGTATTTTTGAAACCAGAACGGCGGGTTATTCGTTAGTAAGTGCCGGAGTTGAGAGCAGTTTTACGCTTAATAAAATATTGTTGAAGGTAGGTTTAAACGGCACCAATTTAACCAACAAGCAATATGTTTCGCATTTGTCGCGGTTTAAGTTGGATAACATTTTAAACATGGGACGAAGTATAAACGTAAATTTAAAAGTAGAAATTTAATCAGTATTGTCCGATTAAAAATCATGTTTTTCCCCTACGGACATTTGTTTAGGTGCGATCTCTTGATTACCAATATTTTGTCCAGCTGGAGCAGTATGCCGTTAGGCATTAAATATGGGTAAAAAAATAGAGCCCCGTCAATTCCTAGTCCCGTAGGGACTACATACAATATGGGGTTTTCCAGAGTTAGTCATTACTTTTATCGGACAACAATGAAATTTAATATAAATGAGGATGTTTAAAAAGTAAAAAACAATCGGTTTGTCAGGTTGGGCGCAATCATAATTTAATTATATGTTCAAAAAACACAGCGTTCTAGACTGCGCTCGAACAGACATCCAAAATCACTTTTTAAACAGCCTCTTTTTATTCGTCGACCCGTATTTTAATAGTTTGTGGTTTTGGTTGTTTTTTCCAGACAAAGGTGTAGAGCCACATAAGAGTAAACGTTGGAATTACATCGGTAATGGGAAGTATTTCTTCTAAAAACACCAGGACTGAAGCAATTTTTCCTTCGGAGCCTTTGTACATTTCAGTCATTCTTTTTGCTGCAATGGGCGCCCATATTATGTCTAAAAACGGACCGATTAGAGGGATGGCCATGGTTGCCATGCCCACCAAATCTAAAACAATACCCTTTTTAAGTAATTTATATTTTTCGTTTTTCATTATATTTTTTTTTCGCTTGCAGTAGTACAAAAAACATTCCAAGAAATCGCGATGCCAAAATCGGTAAAAAAGTTACGACAGGTCGTGACTTATTAATTTTAAAAATTCGCTGCGGGTTTCTATGGCTTCAAATTGTCCGCGAAAGCCCGAGGTGGTAGTAACACTGTTTTGTTTTTGTACTCCGCGCATCATCATACACATATGCGAAGCTTCAATTACTACGGCCACGCCCGTAGGTTTTAGGGTATTGTTTATGCACTCCAGGATGTCGTGTGTAAGGCGTTCCTGCACTTGTAATCTACGTGCAAAAACATCTACTACGCGCGGTATTTTACTGAGTCCGACTATATGTCCGTCGGGAATATAGGCAATATGTGCCTTGCCGAAGAAGGGGAGCATATGGTGCTCGCACAATGAATACAGCTCAATATCCTTGATGATAACCATATCGTGATAAGACTCGGCGAACATAGCGCCTTTTAAAATTTCGGCTGGATCTTGGCAGTTGCCGGAAGTTAAAAACTGAATGGCTTTTGCTGCACGTTCGGGTGTTTTTACAATACCTTCGCGCTTAACATCTTCTCCGATGGTTCCTAAAATATTACCGTAATCATTAATTAAACTATCGGTAACGGGCTGGTTATACTCTTCAAAATATTTGTATGATGCCATGTATTTTCTATTTAAAAATTGCAATTCAAAAATAGACACATAAGTTTAAATAAAAACAATAATACCCATCAGATTGTATTATAGCAGTATAAATAGTACTTTCACGGTTTAAATTTTTGCTATGATTGAAGCCCAAAATATTCATAAATACTACGACAATCTCCACGTTTTAAAAGGCGTTTCGCTACATATTAAAAAGAGCGAAATAGTTTCAATTGTCGGGGCATCGGGGGCTGGAAAAACTACCTTACTACAAATTTTGGGAACATTGGATGCTTTTGATTTGACTAAAAGCAAATTGGTAATAAACGATATAAACATCGGTTCCCTTTCGGGGAAGCAACTGGCGCAATTTAGAAATGAAAATTTGGGGTTTATTTTTCAATTCCACCAATTACTTCCGGAATTTACGGCATTGGAAAACGTTTGTATTCCCGCGTTTATAAAAAACACACCCAAGGCCCAAGCCACTAAAAGAGCCAAGGAACTACTGTCCTTTTTAGGGCTCTCGCACCGCGAGGATCACAAGCCCAACGAGCTTTCCGGAGGGGAGCAGCAACGGGTGGCCGTAGCGCGCGCTTTAATAAATAATCCCGCCATAATTCTTGCGGACGAACCCAGCGGAAATCTCGATACAGAAAGTGCCGAAAATCTTCATAATTTATTCTTTCGGCTGCGGGATGAATTTGGACAGACGTTTGTAATTGTTACCCATAATGAGGAGCTCGCGAATATGGCGGATCGAAAATTGGTAATGCAGGATGGGGTTATAGTGGAATAGGAATTGAAAAAGAAATTCACCGACTGCAAATTAGTTCACGTACGTTTCTGGAGGGAGGTAAAATATAGACTATGAACAAGCACGAATTGAAATCATTTTTGGATGAAAAGGTTCGTATGTATAACAATCCGAATTTTATTGAAACCGATCCGATACAAATCCCGCATCTTTTTTCAAAAAAGGAAGATATTGAAATTGCAGGGTTTTTGGTAGCTACCATTGCTTGGGGAAACCGAAAGAGCATAATAAACAACGGGCAAAGACTGATGGAAATGATGGAGGGTGCGCCTTTTGATTTTGTGATGAATTTTTCGGAAAAGGAAGCGGCTTCACTTTCAACTTTTGTACACCGTACTTTTAACAGTTACGACCTTGTTTATTTTTTAAGGGCGCTGCAGAACATTTATAGAAATCACGGCGGGCTGGAGCGTGTTTTCGCGAAAAACGCAGGAGCAGATTCAATGCAGGCAGCAATACATCATTTTAAAAAAACCTTTTTTGAATTGCCGCATGCAACGAGAACGGAAAAACACGTGAGCGATCCCTTAAAAAATTCGGCTGCCAAACGAATAAATATGTTTTTGCGCTGGATGGTGCGGCGCGATACGGCCGGAGTAGATTTTGGAATTTGGAAGAGCATCCCTCCCGCCCTACTCTCGTGTCCGTTAGACGTACACAGTGGCAATGTAGCGCGCAAATTAAAACTTTTAACCCGAAAACAGAACGATGCAAAGTCATTGCTGGAGTTGGATACGAACTTGCGAAAAATGGACGCTGCAGATCCTGTTAAATATGATTTTGCGCTATTTGGATTAGGAGTGTTTGAAGGGTTTTAATTCATTTTGAGTTACTTGGCCTTTAGACGAACGCTTTTGAGTAAATGTTTAATCCATTTCACATAAAAAAATTTTGGCGAAATTTTCCACTTAAAATGTTGTACATTTACCGAAAATCCTTAAACAACAAGCTGTTTAAGGCTTTGATAAAACAACAACCTTGATTAAACCAAAATTTCCCGTTGACGAGCAGCAACGATTAGCTGCGCTCCGATCGTATCATTTATTAGATACTTTGCCTGAAAAGGACTTTGACAATATTACCGCGGTAACAGCGAATATTTGCGATGTTCCCATTTCGCTGGTTACCTTGTTGGATGCCGACCGCAATTTTTTAAAATCGCAGTACGGACTTTCCTTAAATGAAACGCCACGGGATATTTCCTTTTGTGGGCACGCAATTTTAGACGAAAGCAACATTTTTATTGTTGAGGATGCCAGAAAGGACGAGCGGTTTAAGGACAATCCGTTAGTGACGGAGATGAATGCCATTTTTTATGCGGGCGTGCGATTGGTAAATTCTGATGGGTACCCACTTGGCACTCTTTGTGTTTTTGATACCAAACCACGAACGTTAACCAAATCGCAGCAGAAGGCGCTTGTAGCTTTGGCTTATCAGGTGGTAAATTTGTTTGAGGCGCGAAAGCACAACCGGATGTTGCTTACTGCCCAGGCAGAACTCGAGGAGCGCAACGAGGAGTTAAAGCATTTTGCGGGTATAGTATCGCACGATATGAAGATGCCTTTGGCGAATATGATTATTACTTCAGATATGTTGCGCACTAAATACGGGCAATTATTGGATGAACAGGGAAGAGACTATTTGGATTATATAAAGCAGTCGTCTTTTACTTTAAGCGAATATATTACCGGGCTTTTAGAGCATTATGAAACCAACAAAACCGCAGCTTTCCGCAGTGAAGTTTTTGATAGCCAGGATATGTTGGAAGAAATAATAGAGCTTTTGAACATTAATATGGACTGCGAGATAAACCTGCCGGAAGAAAATATTGAAATGCAGGCCAATAAGGTAGCGCTAGAGCAAATTTTGCTGAACCTAATAGGAAACAGTTTAAAGTATAACGATAAGGAAAAAATAAGGATAGATATAGATTGCCGTGAAAAAGACGGCATGTACTATTTTGAAATCACAGACAACGGGATGGGTATTCCCAACAATCAACTTTCTAAAATTTTTGATTTATTTGTTACTAATAACACTTTAGATCGGAATGGAAAAAAGGGGAACGGCATTGGACTTTCTACCGTAAAAAAACTTGTAAACAGACTTGAAGGCAATATAGAAGCGTCGTCGGTTTTAGGCGAGGGCACAACTGTTAAGTTTAATATAAAGAAGTTAGATTAAAAAATAGACGCTATAATTTTTGCTACTCATAGATTATAATAACCACTATAAGCACAGATTTTTTTTATTATGATCTCTCCCGAAATACCTGAAAATGAAGCAGCCCGCCTTGCTGAATTAAAAAGATACGATTTACTGGACACCCTTTCCGAAGAAAATTTTGACAATATTACAAGTCTTATTGCCGCTATTTGTGAGGTACCAATTTCACTAATAACCTTGTTGGATAGTGAGCGGAATTTTTTTAAATCGCATTTTGGACTCGATTTTAATGAATCGCCGCGGAATATTTCGTTTTGTGGGCACGCGATTATGCAGGAGGAGGATATTTTTATAATTGAAGACGCAACAAAAGACGAGCGTTTTTACGACAACCCTTTGGTTTTAGAAGCCAATGCCCAATTTTACGCGGGGGTTCCGCTTATAAACCACAATGGTTATAAACTGGGAACTTTATGTGTATTTGACTATAAACCCAGGCAATTAACCGAAATACAGATTACTTCCTTAAAATCTTTGGCCAAGCAAGTGGTGAATTTGCTTGAGTTACGTAAAAAAAATAAACGCCTCGTTGAATATCAGAAGGAGCTGCAATCTAGAAATGAACGGTTAACCACCTTTGCCCACGTAGTATCGCACGATTTAAAGTCGCCGTTGGCCAATATTATTTCGCTAACCCGGATGCTCACGGAAGAGAATGACCAAAACCTCTCTGAAGACTCTGAGCTTTATCTTTCATATATAGAAGAATCGTCGCAAACGCTAAACAACTACATCAATGGTATTTTAAGTTTTTACAAGGCAGATGTGCTGCTGGAATCCCAGAATGAAGACGTTGCCCTGACCAAGCTTTTTAAGGTAATAGACGAAACCTTAATTGGCGAGGATACGGTTTTTGAATTTCCGAAGGATGTAGTTTTAAGGAACGTAAACAAAGCGGCGCTCACACAAATATTCCTAAATTTAATCGATAACAGCTTAAAGTACAATTTAAATGAAAAGCGCCTTGTTTCGGTATCGTATGTTGAAGAAATGCAATTTCATAAATTCGCGATTAAAGACAACGGTATGGGGATTGATTTAGGAGTTCAAGAAGAAATTTTCAATTTATTTAAAACTACGGGCATTAAAGATCGCAACGGGAAGGAAGGAACGGGAATAGGATTGGCCACTGTAAAAAGCTTAGTTTCAAAGCTCGGAGGCACCATTTCGTTACAATCTAAATTGGATTGCGGAAGTACCTTCACCTTTACTATACAGAAATAGCAATTATTACGTTGCATTTTTTATCTTTGGGCAATATTTATAGGAATGCAGTTAAAACACCCAGAAATTCTTTACGCTCTTTTCCTGCTGCTCATCCCGATATTTATTCATCTTTTTCAACTTCGGCGTTTTCAAAAAGTAGATTTTACCAACGTTGCTTTTCTTAAAAAAGTAAGCATTAAAACGCGTAAAAGTTCGCAGCTAAAAAAGTGGCTTACCCTATTTATGCGATTGCTGGCAATGGCGTGCCTAATTATTGCCTTTGCCCAACCATTTACGGCCGCAAAAAATGCGCTGGCTACCCAAAAGGAAACCGTAGTGTATATAGACAACTCGTTTAGTATGCAGGCAAAAGGTAGCAGCGGTGCAATTTTGGAGCGGGCGCTGCAGGATTTGTTTAACAAAATTAGCGGCACCGAAAAAATAAGTTGGTTTACAAACAATGCCGAACATAAAAATGTATCGGCAGAGGATTTTAAAAGTGAGGTACTTTCCGTAGCGTATTCGCAAAACCAGTTAAGTCCGAATGAAGTTTTACTAAAAGCCAATCAGTTATTTTCGGACGAACAAGGCGTTTTAAAGAGGTTGGTTTATCTGTCCGATTTTCAGCAACAAGCGGCCTTTCCGCCCATACCGGAAGATGTAATCGTAGATGCGGTGCAGTTAAAACCGGTGAAAGCATTTAATATAGCCATAGACAGTGTGTTTATAGCTTCAAAAAATGCCTCTGTTACGCAGCTTAAGGTGAAGGTGTCTAAGCCGCAGCAAACGCAGGGTAGCAATGAAATTTCCGAAGCGCCAATTTCACTATTTAACAAGGATAGATTAATTGCTAAAACTGCGATAAACTTCTTGGAAAACACGGATGGAACGGTTGCCTTTGATATAGACAATCAGGAAGAATTTATTGGAAAATTAGAGGTTAACGATCCCAATCTCACCTTTGACAACACTTTATTTTTTAGTATCAACAAGCCGGGGAAGATAAAAGTTTTGGCCATTAATGAAGCAGATGGCAACTTTTTACAACGACTGTTTGAAAAGGAGGAGTTTCAGTTTACGCAGCAAACCTTTAAAACATTGAACTACAACGAAATTCCCGATCAAAATTTTATTGTTCTCAATGAGCTAGCCGAAATTCCGGCGCCGCTTATTACTGCGTTAAAGGCATATAGCGACGATGGCGGGAGCATTTTGGTTATTCCACCGGAGCAGGCAGATTTAAACAGCTATAACAACTTTTTGTTACGTATGGGCTTGGGGAGTATTTCGGAGGAAAGAAGTAGCGAAAAGCAAATTACGAAGATTGTTTTTTCACATCCGTTGTTTAAGGATGTATTTGAAAAAGAAGTGGCAAATTTTCAATATCCTACGGTTAATTCGTATTACGATATTTCAACAAATGCGTCGCCCGCAATTGGTTATGAGGACCGGCAGCCATTTTTGGTTGAAAGAAATAATACCTATTTCTTTACGGCAGCTATAAACAAGACGAATAGCAATTTTCAAAATTCGCCATTGGTGGTGCCTACAATTTACAATATGGCTTTACAGAGTTTGCCCTTGCCGCGTTTGTATTATACAATTGGCCAGCAAAACACCATTGCAGTACCAGTAAAATTGGGGCCTGATGAAATTCTTACCATAAGGGATAGCACGTCGCAATTTATACCGTTGCAGCAAACGAAGGCCAATTATGTGCTTTTAACCACGACCGATGAGCCTACACAAGCGGGCAATTACGAAATAGTGAAAGAAGCCCAATTTCTGGAGAATATAAGTTATAATTACGACCGCAGCGAAAGCCAATTACTGTATTTAAATCCCGAGAATTGGGATGGAGCCAAAGTTTACAATTCGGTGGAAGCTCTTTTTGATTCTATAGCCGAGGCGAACGAAATTAACAGTTTTTGGAAATGGTTTGCTATTTTTGCCATGCTCTTTTTACTTTTTGAAATGCTTATTCTAAAATTCTACAAATGAAGATACTACTGAAATCCGCTACCATTGTAGATGCTTCCAGCGAGCATCATTTAAAAAAACGCGATGTTTTAATAGAAGATGGTAAAATTTCAAAAATTGCTGCAACCATTGCTTCTTCGGCTAAAGTAAAGGAAGTAATTCTAAAAAATTTACATATTTCGCAAGGGTGGTTTGACAGTAGTGTTTCCTTTGGCGAACCGGGTTTTGAGGAACGGGAAACTGTAGAAAACGGTTTAAAGACGGCTGCTTACAGCGGATTTACAGGGGTTGCCGTAAACGCAAATAGCTTTCCGGTAACCGATAGCAAAGGACATATAAAATTTTTAAAATCGAAAGCCGAAAACAAGGCGGTAAATCTGTATCCGGTTGGAGCATTAACCGTTGGCAGTAAGGGGGTTGACCTAGCTGAGCTGTTCGATATGAAAAATGAAGGCGCCGTAGCTTTTTACGATTATAAAAATCCGATTACCAATGCAAACCTTTTAAAAATTGCGCTGCAATACAGTCAGAATTTTGACGGTTTGGTTCAGTCGTTTCCCTTTGAAAAATCGGTAGCGCGCAACGGAATGGTAAATGAAGAAGTGAACAGTACCCGTTTGGGTTTAAAAGGAATTCCGGCACTTGCGGAAGAACTTCAAATTATTCGCGATTTATATATTTTGGAATATACTGGAGGGAAACTTCACATACCGACTATTTCAACTAAAAAGTCGGTTGAATTAATCAGGAATGCCAAGAAAAAAGGATTGGATGTAAGTTGTAGCGTTTCAATTTTTAATCTTGTACTTACAGACGACGTTTTGGAAGATTTTAACACCCATTACAAAGTTATACCTCCCTTGAGAACAAATGCAGACAACAAAGCCTTGCTAAAAGGATTAATGGACGGAACCATAGACGGGCTTACCAGCGACCACAACCCAATAGATGTGGAACACAAAAAAACAGAGTTTGAACAAGCCTATTTTGGCAGTATTGGTTTGGAGGGATGTTTTGGCGCACTAAACCAGCTGTTGGGAATGGAGGATACTGTAAAAGCATTAACGGGTTTAAAGGCAACTTTCGGGATTGGTTTAAACGAAATAAAAGAGGGAAACCAGGCCGAGCTTACCCTATTTAATCCCGAAGACACTAAGATATTTTCTGAAAAGGATATACTTTCAACTTCAAAAAACGCCGCGCTGTTAGGGGTAAAATTAAAAGGCAACCCTTACGGAATTATTGCAAATAACCAATTGGCACTTAATTAAGAATGAAAACTTCGCCAGCAGGAAAATCGACCGCCCTTATAGCCTACGCCCCTTTTGTAGGATTTTTAATCGCCTACTTTATCAACCGGGATGAGCAGCACGAATTTGCAACTTGGCATATTAAAAATATGTTTGGGTTATTTATACTGTTTGTAGTAGCAATGGTTGTACAGTCGCAAATTAATCTTACTGCCGGAGACGTGCTGTGGGTTATATGTTTTGTGCTGTGGTTATACTCTTGGGCTATGGCCTATTTTAACAAGCGGCAGGCTATTCCTATTTTAAGTGAAAAATTTCAGGAGTGGTTTACATTTTTAAGTTGAAAGTATTGGTTATCTTAGCTTTAAATTATTACTAACCAATAAATTTAGATATGGAAGCAAGTACAAACAACGGTAAAACCGTAGCCATAATAGCATACATTACCTTAATTGGCTGGATAGTGGCGCTCATAATGAACAATAAGGATAAAACCGCATTGGGATCGTTTCACGTTAGGCAAGCATTGGGTATTATGTGTGTAGGGGTTATTCTTTCAATAATTTCGGGTATAATAGACATTTACATTCTTTCGCGCGTGGTGTATCTGGCGGTTTTGGTACTGTGGATACTCGGGCTAATTAGCGCTGCACAGGGCGAAATGAAACCAGTGCCCGTAGTTGGGGAAAAATTCCAGGAATGGTTTAAAGGAATATAAATTTTTAAACAATTTTAACGAGACCTTTTATACTGAAAGACCTTCAGTTTAAAAGGTCTTGCTTATTTTTGCACTCTATGGAAAAGCAAACATTACTTTTAGACCACAATTATAGACCGGCCGCAAATGCGTCAGAAAATCCGCCTGCCATTATTATGCTCCACGGATTTGGAAGCGATGAAAACGACTTGTTTTCATTTGCAAACGAATTGCCCGAAAAATACGCTATTATTTCGCTTAAGGCACCCATTAGATTAGAGCCGTACGGCAATGCTTGGTACAATATATATTTTGACAATGCACAGGGAAAATTTAGCGACGACGAACAGGCGATTGCCTCCCGCGAATTAGTTTCAAAATGTATTGATGAAGTTGTAACAAAGTATAAAATAGACCCCAAAAACGTAACGCTGTTGGGGTTTAGCCAAGGAACGATACTCAGTTTTGCCGTGGCGTTAAGTTACCCTGAAAAGGTTAAAAACGTAATAGGTTTAAGCGGGTATATTAATGAAGAAATATTAAAGGAAGGCTATGCCAACAATAACTTTAGCAAATTGAAGGTATATTCATCACACGGAAATGCAGATCAGGTAATTCCGGTACAGTGGGCGCGTAAAACCAAGCCATTTTTAGACAATCTGAATATAAATTGCACCTATTCAGAATTTGCTGTTGGGCACGGCGTAGCACCGCAGAATTTTTACGAATTAAAAAATTGGCTGGCAGAAAATTCGTAACCCTATTGCGGATACAGAAATGAACCGAGCGTGGTTAATTCCAATTCGTTCTCATTATTGAAAGAATAAGCCAGAATCATTTCGCCCCAATATTTACCGTCGGTAAAATCTGCAAGAATCCATTTGTGGTTTAGGAATTTCAATTTATTTATTTTCATATCGCCGTCCATTCCTTCAAAAGGCACCAAAGGATTATTTCCTTTTTTTAAGTTGAAATCATATATTTGATCGGAAACCTTGGCTTCAACATCGGCGGCCTCGTATCCCATATTTTCAAAATAGGTCATTGCGTTATCATTTCCATCTAACGAAAAATAATTTAAATCGCTCATTGAGCGCTGAAGCGTTTTGATGGAATCGTTCGCTTTTTCAACTTTGGCCTCTAAAAGTTCGATACGTTTTTCTTGCGATTCAAAAATGCTTTTTTCACTCATATATAAAAAGATGATAAAAAGCACTGCAAAAAGAAACAGGTACATAAATATTTTATTTTTCATAATTAGATTGTTATTGTAAGTGTATCGTAAGCTAAGTATACGTTTTCGGGTAGCTTTTTTTCCACTTCCTCGTGAAAGCCCATAACGTGGCTAATGTGTGTAAAATATGTTTTTTGTGGTTTTACCTTTTCAACAAAGGCTAAGGCTTCTTCAATATTAAAGTGCGAATAATGACGTTCTTCGCGAAGGGCGTTGATTACCAAAACCTTGCTGCCCTTTACTTTTTCGGCTTCGGTATCCGAAATGGTTTTAACATCGGTTAAATAGGTAAAATCGGCCACCCGAAACCCCAAAACGGGAAGGGATGCGTGAAAGGCTTCAATGGCAATTACCTCTTGGTCGCCGATGGTAAAGGGGGTGTTTTTATCTATTTGAACGGGGGTAATACTGGGCGCGCCGGGATATTTATTTTCTAGTGCAAAAATATAGGCAAAGCGTTCTTTTAGCGATTTAAAAACCCGGGCGTGCGCATAAAAAGGCAAGCTCTTGCCCTGCATAAAATTAAACGGGCGAATATCGTCTAAGCCGGCGGTATGGTCGCTGTGTTCGTGTGTGAGCAAAACACCGTCTAATCTGTTTACGTGTTCGCGCAGCATTTGCTGTCTGAAATCCGGCCCACAATCTATTACATAAACAAATTTATTCCAACGCAATAAAACCGATACCCGTAAGCGTTTATCCTTAAAATCCGTGCTTTTACAAACTGGGTGGTCGCTACCAATAACAGGAATACCTTGTGAAGTTCCCGTGCCGAGAAAAGTAACTGTAAGTTCTGAATTCATCTGCTTAAAATTGTATTTTTTTTATGGGCAGATACAACATAAACAATCCGCATTTGGATCTATTTTTTAAGTTTGGGAACCTATGTTTCATCTTCGCAAAAATAATGGTATTTTTTTTGTTTACCTATTGTATTCGCTACCTTTGTTAATTAAATTTAGAACGTTACTATGCCAGAATCCATAATTGGTGATAAGGAATTTGAAGATATTCCTTCCATAAAAAGTAAGGCTTTACGAATTAACCTAAACGAAAATATTTACGGCACTTTTGCCGAGATTGGCGCTGGGCAGGAAACGGTTCGTAATTTTTTTAGGGCTGGTGGGGCATCGGGAACTATCGCCAAGACCATGTCTGCCTACGATAAGGACTTTAGCGATGCTATTTACGGTATTGAAGAAGACGGCAGATATGTAACCGAGTCGCGCTTACAGAAAATGCTTACCCATGAATTTAAACTTATTGAGGAGCGCATTAATCGCGATAAGCACCCCAACCGATTGTTTTTTGCGTTTGCCAATACGGTGGCTACAATAGATTTTGCAAAAAAATACAAGGGCCACGGTTGGTTAGGCATTCGCTATCAGATTGATCCAAAGGAAGCTTATAACGAAATAACCCTGCATATACGCTTTCATGAAAACGATGCGCAATTGCAACAAATTACCTTGGGCACCTTGGGGGTAAACCTTATTTACGGCGCTTACTATAAATACGATCAGCCCAATAAATTGCTTCGGTACCTCTACGATCATATTGACAAGGACAAGATTGAAATAGACACCATTAATTTTTCGGGACCGCGTTTTGCGAAGGTTGACAATAGGTTAATGAGCCTTCAACTTATTAAAAACGGAATGACCGATGCGGTTATGTTTAATCCCGAAGGCCATAATATACTTCCGGCACGGATACTTTATAAGAAGAATATTTTAGCGCTTAGGGGTAGTTTTAGACCTGTTACCAAGGTAAATATAGATATGTTTGAACGTTCGTACGAAATGTTCTTAAATGAAAACAGGGTAGAGAAAGATCGAACAGAAGTTATTTTTGAAATTACGCTTTCTAACTTGCGTGCCGAAGGGGAAATAGACGAAGAAGATTTTATGGACCGTGCCAAACTGCTATGTTCGTTAGGGCATACGGTTATGATTTCAAATTTTCAGGAATATTACAAGCTGGTTGAATATTTTTCGCGATACACCAAAATGCGTATGGGACTGGCCATGGGCGTTAACAATTTGATAGATATTTTTGACGAAAAGTATTATCGCCATTTAAGCGGGGGCATATTAGAAGCCTTTGGCAAGTTGTTTTTTAAAGATTTAAAGGTGTATTTATACCCGATGAAAGACCCCGAAACTGGGGAGTATATTACCAGTGAAAATTTAAAGGTACACCCCCGAATGAAAGAACTGTACAAGTTTTTTAAATACAACGGGAAGGTAGTTGATATAACGGACTACAAACCTGAGAACATGAATATATTCTCGCGCGAGGTTTTATCAATGATTGACAAACAGGAAGATGGCTGGGAAGAAATGCTACCTCCGGGAGTTTCGGAAATCATTAAGAAAAAACGCCTCTTTAATTGTAAGGCCGAGGTGGAAAAAGCAGATAATGCCTAAATTAATATTTGGGCTGCGTGATCTTTGGTTTTAACCTTGTCTATTACGTGGGTTATTGTTCCTGTTTTATCCATAATAAATGTTTTCCGATGAATTCCGTCGTATGTTTTCCCCATAAATTTTTTTGGGCCCCATACTCCAAAACCATTTATTACTTCTTTGTTTTCATCGGCCAATAGCGGAAAAGGAAACTTGTATTTTTCGCTAAAGTTTTTTTGGCGTTTTTCGCTATCGGCACTAACGCCGAGCAGCTCATAACCAGCTTTTTGAAGTTCTTTATAGTTATCGCGCAGATTGCAAGCTTGGGCGGTGCAGCCTGGGGTACTGGCTTTTGGATAGAAAAAAACAATCCATTTTTTTCCTTTATAATCTTTGGAAGATATACTATTTCCATCCTGGTCGTTAACTTTAAAATCTGGAGCCTTATCTCCTACTTGTAATGTTGTCATTATACCTATTTTTGTATAAAAGTACTTAAAATGACCAAGCAAGAAAAGGTAACATTTGTTATTGATACGTTAAATAAAATTTATCCACAAGTCCCCATTCCCTTAGAACATAAAGACCCGTATACTTTATTAATAGCCGTTTTACTATCGGCACAGAGTACGGATGTTCGGGTTAATCAAATTACTCCGTTATTGTTTGAAGTAGCAGACAATCCATATGATATGGTAAAGCTTACTGTTGAAGAAATACGGGAGATTATAAAACCCGTGGGGCTATCGCCTATGAAAGCCAAAGGAATTCACGGGCTTTCAGAAATTTTAATCGAAAAATACAATGGCGTGGTCCCCGCCGATTTTGAAGCCCTTGAGTCATTTCCGGCGGTTGGGCATAAAACGGCGAGTGTCGTAATGAGTCAAGCCTTTAATATTCCAGCTTTTCCGGTAGATACGCACATTCACAGATTAATGTATCGTTGGGGATTTACAAATGGTAAAAACGTAGTACAGACAGAAAAAGATGCAAAGCGATTATTTCCAAAAGATTTATGGAATACACTGCATCTTCAGATTATTTGGTACGGAAGGCAATATTCTCCTGCGCGTGGCTGGGATTTAGAAAAGGACATAATTACAAAAACTATTGGTAGAAAATCTGTAATTAAGGAGTATTTAAAGAAAGTGAAAAAATGATTGGCATTAGAAAAGGAAGGACAAAAGACATTGTTTTTTAATGAGAGGGTAGAAATAAAAAAAAACCCTGAAAAGCTAATTCCAGGGTTTTCCAAAGTTTAGTTTAGAAGCGCTTCAAACTTCATTTTATGGTAATCTATAACACTTAAAGCCATTGAATAATCCAGAAGAAATTTTATGGTTTCCTCTTTTGGAACTAATTTTTTATTCACGCTGTCCACACGTGATGTTTCAGAGTAAAATTTTTGCATAGAATATTATTTAGAGGTTATATTTCCAAATAACGAAGCAAAAATTATTTTATTGTACTAATTGGTTAATATAATATTGTGTTTATCAATCACTTTCCGCAAATTAATAAGTGCATATCGCATACGTCCGAGCGCGGTGTTAATACTCACCCCGGTTTGCTCACTTATTTCCTTAAAGCTCATATCCTTATACATTCGCATAATTAACACTTCTTTTTGGTCGTCCGGCAATTCTTGGATAAGCCTACGTACGTCATCTTCCACCTGCCCTTTAATCATTTGTTTTTCTATATTCAGCGAATTGTCGCTCAACACCGAAAATATATTAAAATCGGTATTGTTTTCAAATTTGGGCATGCGGTTGTTTTTTCTGAAATAATCTATCACCAAATTATGCGCAATTCGCATAACCCACGGAAGAAATTTCCCCTCTTCGTTGTAAGCTCCTTTCTTTAAAGTTTTAATAACTTTAATAAAGGTATCCTGGAAAATATCTTCTGCGACATCCCTATCGAAAACTTTAGAATAAATAAAACTGTAAATACGTTGCTTGTGGCGTGTTATTAGCTCACAAAGTGCAGATTCATTACCGTTCATATAAGCGTTTACCAAAAACGCATCAGAGTTTGTGCCTTGTTTCATATCACTACTTTTTTAAAAAATAAACAACTATGGATTTGGTTGCTTAGTTAAAATGTTTATTTGTTAAAAGTAAAGATCAGCTATAGGCAATATTTTTTTTATATGACGTTAAGAGCCGTAAATATAACAACAAAGAAATTACAAATGCAAAGAAAAGGTTAAATTTCTCGTAAAAAATAATAAATATCGTCAAATGTGCTTTGCTGAGACCGATATAGTATCTTTGCAGCCCCAATAGTTATCGGGATTAAAAAAGGAGAATTACATTGAATATTGAAACTATAGACATCAAAAAAAACATCCTTATCCAGGGTGCTAAATTACACAACTTAAAAAATATTACCGTTGCCATTCCACGCAATAAGTTGGTGGTAATTACGGGGCTTTCCGGTAGCGGAAAATCCAGTTTGGCATTTGACACCCTATATGCAGAGGGCCAACGCCGATACGTTGAGAGTCTTTCCAGTTATGCCCGTCAATTTTTAGGCAGATTAGACAAGCCCAAGGTAGATAGCATTAAAGGCATTTCGCCGGCAATTGCAATTGAACAAAAAGTAAACTCGACCAACCCACGCTCTACAGTGGGCACCTCTACTGAAATTTACGATTATTTAAAATTGCTCTATACGCGAATTGGAAAAACAATTTCGCCAATTTCGGGGAGGGAAGTAAAAAAAGACACCACTACAGACGTAATAAAGTTTATAAAGGAATTTCCGGAAGGCGAAAAAATGCTTCTCCTCGCTCCCATTCACTTGGAAGAGGGCCGAAGTATGGAGAACAAAATTAAGGCGTTGGCGCAACAAGGGTATTCGCGAATTAAAGTTGCAAATGAAGTTTTGCGAATTGATGAACTTAAAGATAAATCCTTCCCCAAAAAAATAGATTTGGTGATAGATAGAATTATCACCAAAAACGAAGAAGACTTTTACAATCGTCTGGCAGACGCCGTTGAAATTGCCTTTTTTGAAGGCAAGGGAGAGTTGTATATTGAAATGCTTTCTTCGAATAAAATAACAGAATTCAACAATAGGTTTGAAGCCGACGGCATGGTTTTTATGGAGCCAAATGCGCATCTATTTAGCTTTAATAATCCGTATGGCGCTTGCCCGGTTTGCGAAGGATACGGCGATGTTATTGGGATAGACGAAGATTTGGTAATTCCGAATACGGCCCTGTCAATCTATGAAAATGCCATCTTTCCGTGGCGGGGTGACAGTATGAGTTGGTATCGCGATCAATTGGTAAACAATGCGTATAAATTCAATTTTCCAATACACAAACCGTGGTTTGAATTAACATCTGAGCAGCAGCAACTCGTCTGGGATGGCAACTCATATTTTGAGGGGTTACATTCTTTCTTTTCGTATTTGGAATCGAAAAGCTATAAAATTCAAAATCGGGTAATGCTCTCTCGCTACCGCGGAAAAACGAAATGCGCAACCTGTAAAGGCAAACGCCTGCGTCCGGAAGCTGCTTACGTAAAAATAAACGGCACGGCCATCCAAGAGTTGGTGGAGCTGCCGTTAAATAAAACTGCTGAATTCTTTCAGAATCTGCAACTTTCAGAATACGACCAAAAGGTGGCAAAGCGTTTGCTGCTGGAAATAAACAATCGACTTCGATTTTTGCAGGATGTCGGGCTGGGCTATTTAACGTTAAACAGAAAATCGAATACGCTCTCGGGTGGCGAATCGCAACGAATAAACCTCGCCACCTCTTTGGGCAGTAGCCTTGTGGGGTCTATGTATATTTTAGATGAACCTAGTATAGGGCTTCATCCAAAAGACACCGAAAGACTTATAGTAGTGCTAAAATCACTCCGCGATTTGGGCAATACGGTAATTGTGGTAGAGCATGACGAAGACATTATGAAAGCCGCAGACGAAATAATAGATATTGGTCCCGAAGCGGGAACTTTTGGCGGCGAAGTGGTATCGCAAGGGAGTTATGATGAAATATTAAAGTCGGATTCGCTTACTGCAAAATATTTAAATGGCCGAATGGAGATTGAAGTACCGGAGAAAAGACGCACTTCAAAAAACAAGATTTCCATTACTGGAGCACGACAGAATAATTTAAAGAATATAGATGTTACATTTCCGCTAAATGTTTTTACTGCGGTAACGGGAGTTTCGGGAAGTGGAAAAAGTACGTTGGTGAAAAAAATACTGTATCCTGCCCTGATGCGGCAAATTGGAGGATATGGCGAAAAACCCGGGCAATTTTCAGAAATTAAAGGCGATTTTAATACCATTAAAAGCATAGAATTTATTGACCAAAACCCAATTGGTCGTTCCAGCCGAAGTAATCCGGTAACTTATATTAAGGCGTATGACGATATTCGGAATCTGTACGCATCGCAAAAACTTTCTGATATTCGCGGGTATAAGGCCAAGCACTTTAGTTTTAACGTAGATGGCGGGCGCTGTGAAACCTGTAAAGGTGAAGGTGAAGTAACCATTGAAATGCAGTTTATGGCCGATGTGCATTTAGTGTGCGATGTTTGTAACGGAAAACGTTTTAAAAAGGAAGTGTTGGAAGTAACTTTTCAAGGTAAAAACATAGACGATATTCTTACGATGACCGTTGATGATGCCGTAGCGTTTTTTGGCAATTCCAAGCAAGAAAAAATTGTATCAAAATTACAACCGTTGCAAGATGTGGGTCTTGGGTATGTGCAATTGGGGCAAAGCTCCTCTACCCTTTCCGGCGGCGAGGCGCAACGTATTAAATTGGCTTCCTTTTTAGTGAAAGGAACTTCAAAAGAAAAAACGGTTTTTATTTTTGACGAACCCACTACAGGCCTTCACTTTCACGATATTAAAAAATTACTCGCATCGTTTTATGCGCTTTTGGAAAAGGGCCATACAGTTATTGTTGTGGAACATAATTTAGATTTAATAAAATGCGCAGATTTTATAATTGATTTGGGACCCGAAGGCGGAGAAAACGGCGGAAAAGTGGTTGCAGCCGGCACACCAGAAACGGTTGCAAAAAACCAAGAATCGTTTACCGCCGAATATCTGAGAGAAAAACTTTAAATTGTTTTTACACTATTTAATTTGCTGGAATTGCAAGCCGATTTGTTCCCGAGCAATTAAAATTTCAACTAATTTTTTGGCACACTAATTGAAACCAATACAATAGAAATAAGATTTTTAGTTTTTGGTTGGTTAGTTTTAAAAATCCGTTACAGCTTAAAAACCTGTAGCGGATTTTTTAATTATAGAGCCAAAGAATAAAATATTCCTATTAACCCCTTACAACCACCACTGAATATCAGTGTTTTAAAACTTTGGCACGGTCGTTGGTTATTTTGAAGTGTACAGCTGACCAAAATAATTATAAAGCGAGTACAAACCTTTAAAATTTAATTATTATGAAAAACCTAACCTTTATTTTTAGCATCCTTTTATTGGGATTTTCGGCACAGGCGAGCTCCCCAGAAAGTGAAAATAATCTCCGCAGAGGTTATGATGGTAGCGCCTATATTTTTATTGAAGGCGATGTGGAATTTTCAATATTCCCGGATGGCCAATTCGACTTTGTGTATGTTGGTCCACAAAAAAGCTCACAGGTTACCATTAGCACCCCCAACATGAATGTTAGCTATAATTCTGGGTATAATTACGACGCCTATGTACAATACGATGATTATGGCGCGGTAATACAAATAGAAAGCGTGCCTATTTATTATGACTATTACGGCAGAATAATACAAGCCGGAAATGTAGATATTCAATATAACGATAGACGAATTGCGCGCGTAGGTGGATTGCACATAGTGTATAATAACTTTGGCTATTTTTCGCATTGTACCGGGGTTATAAACAGATATAACCCGTATTATATTTATCGTCCTTGGCACGTGTATTACGCACCTCCAATTTACACTCATTGCGTAGTTTACGATTTGCCCTACAGAAGATATTACACACCTGTTCGGTATAGCTATCACGATCATGTTGTGTATTATAAAAAACGACATAAGATAGCGTATCACAACGGACGTAGAGATTTTTATAGACCAGGGAGTAGAGTTTACGACAAAAAAGGAAGAGCTTCGTATAACAGAAATTTCGACCCTAATAGAAAAAACACCTTGATTGCCGCCAATAATTCACGAATTAAAAGCGACGTAAGAAATAGTGGCACACGAAACAATACTACAGTTCGCACCAATAACACGCGCAACAATAACAATGGGCGAAACAGTAGCGTTAAAAACTCTAACACCCGCAGTGAAACCATAACGCGCAACAGTAGTACCAACAGCAGGGGCGCATCTACAATAGACCGAAGTAAAAGTAAAAGGAGCGACAGCAAATATAAAAGCACTGTACCCAGTAGAAATTCGGCTAGCACGAGAGACAGCAGAAATACCGAAGTAAAAAGAAGCACTACTAGAAATAGTACGCAACGTAATTACAGTGACAATAATGTAAGAAATTCGCGAAGTGAGCAAAGCGCCCGCACAAATTCGAGAACCACTGCAAATAATAGAAGTAGTTCGGTTACTAGAAATAAAACACAGGTTCCTAAAAGAGAAACAGTAAGTCGAAGTAGCGTCAACAAGTCGAATACGACGGTACAACGGAATACGAGGAGCAACACTTCCCGAGGTACTAATTCCTCAAGAGAGGTTCGCTCTCGCGGAGGACGCGGATAAAAGATAGTTTTTTGGTTGGTTGAAAACCTTCGTGATTTGCCATTGGTGATGATCGAAGGTTTTTTTTATGGAATTAAACGTCCTTAATTAGTGTAGCCATCCGCTGAGTTAATTGGCTTCGGCTGTATTTATCGATACCTTCGGAAGCAATTTGCAGCTTGCCCTTTTTATATGCTTCGTAGGATTTAAGGATTTCAATTTTTAACTCGGCATCGCTCCAATAGCTAAAAAATTTACCCGATTTAGTTTCCAATATAATTTCTTCAATATCGCTTTCTTTTGGTCCCAATGCTATAATCGGGCGTTTTGCAGCGAGATATTCAAAGAGTTTCCCAGGAATTATGGCACGGGTTTCGGCGCTGTTTATTTCAACTAACAATAGTAACTGACTTTGGTGTTGCAGTTTTAATGCTTCAGAATGCGAAACATAACCTAAAAATGTACAATTTTGATCAAGTTGAAATTTCTTGAGACTTTGCTTTACTTCATCGCTTACGGCACCGGCAAATTGCAGGAGTAAATCTGCTTTAAAAGTTTCATTTTCCGTACAAATTTCGTTTAGAACCTTCCACAGCACCTCGGGATTGCGTTCGCTGAGCAAGGATCCAATGTGCGAGATAGAAAACGCTGTATCCAATTTAAAAGTAATTTCCGGGAGTATATCATAGCCGTTAGTAATTACCTCTATTGGGGTGTCAGTAATCATCTGGAATTCCTTTTTGGTTGTAGGGCTGGTTACAGTAACTATGTTGGCAGATTTTAATACCGATGCTTCCAATTCTTTATGCTTTCGTGCCGAAGTTTTGTTTAATCGAAGCGATTTGTGGTAGTGAATGGTTGTCCACGGATCGCGAAAATCTGCAATCCATTTCAGGTTTAACTCCTTTTTAAGCTGCATTCCTATTAAGTGAACACTATGCGGAGGCCCCGTAGTAATTACCACATCTACAGTGTTTTCAGCTATAAATTGCGACAAAAATTTCACCGAAGGTTTTACCCATCCTACGCGGGCATCGGGAATAAAGAAATTACCGCGCACGTAAAGCATAAGCTTCTCCATTGCAGACGAATCCTTCTTTGAAATTATACCGCTGCTCATTTTTTCAGTTTTCTTTTTTGAAAAAAGCTTTGCAAATCGGTACGGCTCGTTAATGGGGTGTTTTACGATTTTGATATCGTCGGGAATTTCAGCAGAAAAATTTTCATCAACCAAAGGATAGTTTGGATTTTCGGGAGCATACACAATGGGCTCCACTCCAAATTGACGAAAATATTTTACAAATTTTAACCAGCGCTGTACGCCCGGACCGCCTGCTGGAGGCCAATAATATGTAATGATAAGGGCGTGTTTCATTTACTGTTTTTCTTCTTTTTTTCGAAAGGCATAATATAAGCCACTCAACAAAATTAAAAGAAAAATGATACTGCTAATTAAGGAAATTGTACTTCCGGTTTGAATAACCTTTGGTTCAAATTTGAATTCTATTTTATTGTTTCCGGGCGGAATTACCATGGCGCGCAGCAGATAATTAGCTCTAAAATATTCTGCGGGCTTACCATTTACATAGGCATTCCAACCTTGAGGGTAATAAATTTCTGAAAAAACAGCCAATTGGGGCGACTTGGTAGCAGCTTCATATACCAAATGATTGGGCTGATAACTAAAAAGCTCGATGCTTGCAGTGCTATCCCTTGCAATTTTTTGGCTCGGAATTTTAGAAATAAATTCGTTGTTTACAACTGCGGTTACTTTAGTGTTTAAACTGTCTAAAAGCCTAATTTCCTCATCAGCATTTTCGGCAGGAAGTACATTTTCAACAAACCAAGCATCGCCATTGGCGTAGGGATTGCGTTGTGCTACCGCGCCACCGTTTTTGTTTTGTACAATAATATAGCGCACGTTTAGCATATTAAGCATACCAATATTGCCCTGGCTAATGTAGAATTCGTATAAATCCTGCATACGGCCGGGTTTTGCAGCGTGATAACCGCCTAACGCATTGTGAAAATAACTGGCGCGACCACTGTTAAACGCATTTCCTATAGCATCGTAAACACGGTAATGCCCATCGTCTTCCAAAATTTGAATATCGGCTCCGTTTTTCTGAAAGGGCTCATCTACTATTCGTGCCTGTACAAAGTCTTCTTCGTTTACATATCTTCTATCTACCCCCACTAAATCTACCAAAATCAAGATACAAAGTGCGCCAATTGCCATTCCTTTTTTAAGTGATCCCTTTATAAAAAACCATAGAACGGCTGCTGTTAATAGTACAAAGATTAATGAACGAATGGCGTCTGAGGTAAAAAGCGACATTCTATCCTCGCGAATTGCCTCTACAAACGGAAGGCCCATTTCCTCACGAAAATAACTATCGTACGGACTGGCAAAATCGAAAAGGGATGTTTTAAAAAGAATAAACAGCAAGGTAAGGCCGCCAACGATTCCCGTGGAATAAAGCAGTGCTTTTTTCTTTTCCTTTTCCTGTTCAAATTTGTTGAAAAACTGATGAAGACCAACTATAGCCAGAATGGGAAGGATTAATTCAATAATTACCTGAATTGAAGAAACCGCGCGAAATTTATTGTAAAGCGGAACGTAATCGATAAAGAATTGGGTCAGGCCGCTAAAATTTTTACCCCAGGATAAAAGAAGCGTTAAAATAAATCCTGCAACAATCCAACATTTTATTCTTCCACGGACTAAAAACAAGGCCAAAACAGCCAGAAAGATCACGATAGCTCCAATATACGCCGGGGCGCCTACAAAAGATTGATCGCCCCAATACATTGGAATCTGGCTTAAAACCTGATTTGCTTCCTGTGCTGAAGCACCCATGCGCATTAAACTTTCGGCGGTTTTTGAATCGTTGGGAAAAGCTTCCGAAGAACTCCCACCCATAAACCGCGGAATAAAAAGATTAAAACTTTCCAGCTTGCCGTAGCTGTATTCGGTTATATAGTCAAAATCCAATCCTGTTTTGTTGTCCTTTGGCGTATTGTCGGCATTTATGGTAAGCTCTGTTTTGCCGCGCGTAGAAGTATCTGCATATTCTTTTGTAGCTAAAATATTGGTAGCATTTAAACCAATAGAAATCAATACCGCTACAGCCATTATTCCAATGGCCTTAAAATAATGGGGCAACATTTTCTTTTTAAAAGCATCTATTAGATATACAATGCCAATGATTGCCACCAACAGCATTAGATAATAGGTCATTTGGAAGTGATTGGCAACCAGTTCCAGCCCCATTGCCACTGTTAGCACTAAAAATCCCCAGAGATATTTTTTCCGAAAAGTGAGGAATATGCCACTTAAAACAAAGGGCATATAAGCAATGGCGTGGGCTTTTGCATTGTGGCCAACGCCTAAAATTATAATTAAATAGGTAGAAAACCCAAAGGCCAAGGCCCCGAGAAAGGCGAGTTTATAATCTACTTTTAGCACTAAAAACAATAGGTATATCCCTATAAAATACAGAAACAGATAATCTGCCGGTCGCGGTAAAAACCGAATGGCGAGATCCAGTTGTTTTATATAATTATTTGGGTATTTGGCGCCCAATTGATAGGTAGGCATTCCGCCAAAAGCGGCGTCGGTCCAATAGGTTTCTTCACCGGTGGCTTTTCTGAAATCGTTCTGTTGCTTTGCCATCCCGGTATATTGCACAATATCGCTCTGGAATATTTTTTTACCCTGTAAAACAGGATTAAAATAAGCCAAGGCGGCAACGATAAACAAAACAAAGACAACTAAGTGGGGAAGAAATTTTTTATAGCTGGAGGGCATAATTTTACTTATGGGTTTGAAGTGGGGAAATTAGGGATTTTTTTTGAAAGAGGATTGAAAAAGAACCACGACCAAGGGAAAATGCAAATTTCAAATAAAACAAACTACGGCTGTAATGGGAATTAAAAAGAGTGGTACCGTTATACGGTAGGGTTTAAAAAGTTTATTTTTAATCTACCTCTTCGTAATCTACATATTCGCCAACTGTTTTAGATGCGCGTGAATTTTTGGAAGGATTTTTATCAATTGTAATACTTCCCTCCCGTTCACGTTCTGTATTCATATTTGTAGTATTTCCAAAAAATTGCTCAAACTGCTGTCCGGCCTTTTTTGAAATATACCGCATGAGGTAAGGGGTAGCGAGCCTAATAAGAAATTTAAGCCCAAAATAAACCAATAGAACGATTAATATCGTTTTTAGGAATGTCATCATAACTGTAAAATTGTTTTCAAAAATAAGTATTGATGCAGAAAAAGACGAATATTGACTATTAAATTAATGGTAAAATCTTATATCTTTGAACTAAACCTAACAATATATGAACACCAAATTTTTCTTATCCATTCTGTTCAGCTTATTCTTTTATCTAACCCTCTCGGCACAATATACCGAAATGATAAACACCAACCGTCCCGGGGGCTCTCAGGGCGCGTTTGCGGTAGGCACCAATGTATTGCAGATTGAAGCCGGCTATAGTTACGGAAAAGAAAAACACAGCCTTTTAAAAACCGAAACCGATGGCAATACCATAGATTATTCGGTGCGGTATGGATTTTTTAAAGAACGTTTGGAAGTGAGCTTTATGGGCGATTTTCAATCTAATACGGTTACCGATACACGTGCTGCGGTGGCGAGGGAATACAAGCTTTCAAATTTTAAGCACAACACAATTGGCGCTAAATATTTAATTTACGATCCGTACAGAAAACGCGATTTAAAAGGTCCCAATTTATACAGCTGGCGAAAAAACAACAAAGTACAGTGGGAGGATTTAATACCGGCAGTTGCACTCTACGCAGGGGCAAATTTTGATTTTTCAAACAATCCGTTTACCCCGGAGAATGAAAGTGTATTAAGCCCGAAATTTGTTATTTCTACGCAAAATAACTTTATTGGTGGGTGGGTTTTTGTGACTAATTTAATTGTAGATCGTGTAACCACCGAATTTCCAACCTATGGCTATATTGTAACTTTAACACACGCTACCAATAGGTACTTTTCAATATTTGTTGAAAACCAAGGGTTTAAAAGCGATTTTTATGCAGATCAACTACTTCGGGGAGGAGCGGCAGCTTTAATAAATGAAAACCTTCAAGTAGATCTTTCACTTACTTTTAGTTTAAAGGACACTCCTTCAAAATTTTATGGTCGCTTAGGGGTTGCCTATCGTTTTGATATGCACGACACAGACGAATATTTGGAAGACAAAACCATAAAAGCTGAAGAAAAAAAGGCAAAAAACAAAAAAGAAGAACGCCAGCAGGAACTAGATTTAGACAATAACGGCGAACAATAGTATTTTTATATGATTACTGTAAAACAAACCAACTCCAAAAGTGATCTAAAAAAGTTTGTCACTTTTCCATTCAAGCTGTACAAAGGCAGTAAATATTGGGTTCCCCCTTTAATAAAGGACGAAATGGAAACATTAGACACCAAAAAGAACCCAGTGTTTAAAAATGCCGAAGCTTGGTATTATTTGGCGTATAAAAACGATGAAATTGTAGGCCGGATTGCCGTGATTTTAAACCATTTAGAAATAAACGAGCAAGGGAAGAAAAAAATTCGTTTTGGCTGGTTAGATATGGTAGATGATATTGAGGTAACAAAGGCGCTTCTTGAAAAAGCCTACGAAAAAGGGCGCGAACACAATCTTGAATATGCCGAAGGCCCGGTAGGTTTCAGCAATATGGAGAAAGCCGGAATACTCACTATGGGCTATGATGAATTAAACACCATGATTACTTGGTACCACCATTCGTATTACGCCCAACACTTGGAAAAACTCGGTTTTACCAAGCAAGCTACGTGGGTTGAATACACCCTACAAATTCCCGATACAATCTTCGAAAAAGTAGCAAAATTTTCAAGTATTGTTCGCCAACGGTATAAACTTTCGGTAATTCGATTTAAAAATAAAAAAGAAATATTACCCTATGTTAATGAAATGTTTGGCTTGTTGAACAAAACGTACAACACACTCCAAACCTTTGTTCCTATTCAACAGTACCAAATAGATTATTATAAAGAGAAATATTTTAGCTTTATCCACCCAGATTATATTTGCTGTATTAAAGATGAAGCAGGAAAGTTAATTGCTTTTTCCATTGTGATGCCTTCCTTTTCGAAAGCGTTGAAAAAAGCAAATGGGAAACTCTTTCCATTTGGATGGCGGCATATTTTAAAGGCGCAGAAAAAGAACGATACCGCAGCTTTTTATTTAATAGGAATTGATCCGGAGTACCAAGGAAAAGGCGTGACCGCGATTATTTTTGAGGAGATGCAACACCTATTCAATTCAAAAGGAATACACACTGTTGAAACCAATCCCGAGTTAAAGGAAAATACGGCCGTGCAGTTGTTGTGGAAGGATTACAATCCAGTGCAGCACAAAGAGCGGAGTACTTTTAGAAAAGATATATAATTAAAAAATCCACCCGAAAAAAGGTGGATTTTTTTTGAAACTTCTGTTTTTCAGAGAAATTTTTATTCGCCCATTGCCGCAGCAACAGCCGCAGAAAGACGCTTGTACGTTCCATTCTCCAGTCGCTCGCGGATAGATGAAAAAGCTTCTAACGTTTCTTCAATATCTTCCATTGTATGCGATGCCGTTGGAATCATTCTTAAAAGAATTAATCCTTTCGGGATTACTGGATAAACTACAATTGAGCAGAAAATACCGTGGTTTTCACGAAGGTCTTTTACCAGCGCCATTGCCTCGGGAATACTTCCTTTTAAATATACTGGCGTTACACAACTTTGCGTAGTTCCAAGGTCAAAACCTCTTTTTCGAAGTCCGCCTTGAAGAGCGTTTACATTTTCCCAAAGTTTTTCCTTTAATTCAGGCATCGTTCTGAGCATATCCAAACGCTTTAACGCGCCTTCAACCAAAACCATCTGTAACGATTTTGCAAACATTTGCGAACGCAGGTTGTATTTAAGGTAGTTCATTATTTCTTCATCACCGGCAATAAAAGCGCCAGTACTCGCCATAGATTTTGCGAAAGTTGCAAAATACACGTCAATTCCATCTTGCACGCCTTGCTCCTCACCTGCTCCGGCCCCTGTTTTACCGAGTGTTCCAAAGCCGTGGGCATCATCAACAAAAAAGCGGAAGTTGTATTTTTCCTTAAGTGCAATAATTTCTTTTAGTTTTCCCTGTTCACCGCGCATTCCAAAAACCCCTTCGGAAATAAGCAAGATTCCCCCGCCGGTTTTTTCGGCTACTTTCGTAGCGCGTTGCAGGTTCTTTTCGATACTTTCCATATCGTTGTGCTTGTAAGTAAAACGCTGGCCTAAATGAAGACGAACCCCATCTATAATACAAGCGTGGGCATCAACATCGTACACGATTACATCGTCTTTTGCCACTAGGGCATCAATGGTAGAAACCATGCCTTGGTACCCAAAGTTTAATAGGTAAGCAGCTTCCTTATTTACAAAGGCAGCGAGTTCGCGCTGTAATTGTTCGTGAAGATCTGTATGGCCACTCATCATTCTTGCGCCCATTGGGTAGGCAGAGCCCCATTTTTTTGCGGCTTCGGCATCTACTTTTCTCACTTCGGGATGATTGGCAAGGCCTAGGTAATCATTAATACTCCACGTAATTACATCTTTGCCCTTAAATTTCATTCTGTTGGAAATTGGACCCTCCAGTTTTGGGAAAACAAAATAGCCTTCCGCTTGTTCAGCCCATTTACCCAACGGACCTTTATCTTTATAAATTTTATCGAATAAATCTCTCATCAACCTTTGTTTATTAAATACGGGACAAAATTAATTAAATTATTATAAGATTATTGTTTTTAGACATGAGATTTTAGATTTCGCAAATTCTTGTTTAGAAGTGAGCCGCCAATACTTAAAAACCGATTGAGATATGCTCAACCGGTTTTTAAATAGTATTTCTAAAATCTCCAGGTAATTATTACTTGACGTATTCAATTTGTTGTATTTCCGCAGTTTCAGAATCAATGAAACCTTGTTGGCTCATCCAATCGTCGTTGTAAATTTTACTCATATAACGCGATCCGTGGTCTGGGAATATTACCACGATATTGCTATCTTCAGTAAATTCGCCTTCTTCCTCCAGCTGCTTTAAACCTTGCATGGCGGCGCCACTGGTGTACCCAACAAAGAGCCCTTCGGTTTTTGCAAGTTCACGGGCAGTATGCGCACTGCTTTCATCGGTTACTTTTTCAAATTTGTCTATAATGTTAAAATCTGTAGCGGTTGGAATCAAGTTTTTCCCCAAACCTTCAATTCGGTATGGGTAGATTTCATTTGCATCAAATTCCTTGGTTTGGTGGTACTTCTGAAGTACGGAGCCGTAGGCGTCAATACCTATAACTTTAATGTCTGGGTTTTGCTCCTTTAAGAATCGAGCGGTTCCAGAAATGGTTCCTCCAGTACCGCTGCAAGCTACCAAGTGGGTTATTTTTCCAGCAGTCTGTTCCCAAATTTCGGGGCCAGTTGTTTGGTAATGTGCATCAATATTCAATTCATTAAAATACTGATTGATGTAAACAGAACCTTTAATTTCGTTGTGTAATTTTTTTGCCACTTCGTAATACGAGCGTGGGTCGTCTGCACTTACGTGGGCGGGGCAAACATATACCTTGGCGCCCATTGTTTTAAGCATATCAATTTTATCTGCCGACGATTTTGAACTTACCGCCAAAATACAGTCGTACCCTTTAATAATGCTAACCATTGCAATGCTAAAACCTGTGTTTCCACTGGTAGTTTCAATAATGGTATCGCCGGGTTTAAGAATGCCTTTTCGCTCGGCTTCTTCAATAATATAAAGTGCGATACGGTCTTTTGTAGAGTGCCCAGGATTAAATGCTTCTACTTTTGCAAAGTAATTACCCTTCATTTTTTGGGTAATTTTTGTAAGCTTTATCAACGGTGTGTTGCCTATAAGTTCCAACACATTATTGTGGGCTTTTATTTCTTCTTTCATAAAGAGGGAGTTCGTTATAAAAAATACCCAGTTACAAACTGAATTTTTTAACGCGACAAAGATAATGAAATATTTTTATTACTCCGTAATTCCTTCCAGATCCAATAGAAAGGCATAGTCCATTGCAACTTCCTTTAAGGCTTCAAAACGTCCGGAAGCCCCGCCGTGACCGGCATCCATATTTGTTTGGAGTAAGAGTATATTTGAATCGGTTTTTAAATCTCTAAGTTTTGCCACCCATTTTGCTGGTTCCCAATATTGCACTTGGCTATCGTGTAGCCC
Organism: Aequorivita marisscotiae; assembly: GCF_029814825.1. NCBI lineage: Bacteria > Pseudomonadati > Bacteroidota > Flavobacteriia > Flavobacteriales > Flavobacteriaceae > Aequorivita > Aequorivita marisscotiae. The sequence goes on from NZ_CP122379.1 coordinate 3,099,986, forward strand.
AGTGGTAACGAGCATGTTTGGATAGTTTTTTGGCTCTACATTATCGTAGGGAGAGTAACTTTTTATATACTCATAATATGCAACTTCATTGGGATTGCCCCATTCGTCGTACTCGCCTGTTGTAAGCGGAATGGAATCGTCCAGCATGGTGGTTACCACATCTACAAACGGAACTGAAGCAATTACTCCGTTGTATAATTCTGGCGCCATATTTACAATAGCTCCCATTAAAAGCCCACCGGCAGAACCACCTGAAGCATATAAATGCTGCGGCGAGGTATAGCCCTGTTCAATTAAATATTTTGAAGCATCGATAAAATCGGTAAAAGTGTTTTTCTTTTTCAGCAATTTTCCATCTTCGTACCATTGTCTTCCCATATATTCACCTCCGCGAACGTGCGCAATAGCGAATATAAAACCGCGATCTAAAAGACTAAGTCGCACCGTTGAAAAATACGGATCTATTGTTGCGCCATACGAGCCATAGCCATAAATGAGCAGCGGATTGGTTCCGTCTTTTTTAATTCCCTTTCTATAAATTACCGACATTGGAATTTTTGAACCATCGGCTGCCGTAGCCCATAAACGTTCCGTTTGGTAATTGTTTTTATTAAACTTTCCACCTAAAACTTCGGTTTCCTTTAAGACGGTTTTTTCCTTGGTTTCCATATTAAAGTCTATAACCGAGGCCGGAGTGTTTAAGGAATTATACCCATAACGAAGTATTTTGGTATTAAATTCAGGGTTCTGCGTGGTAAAAGCGGTGTAGGTTTCATTGTCAAATGGAAGGTAGTAATCTTCACTTCCTTTCCATTTTTTAATTCGAATTTTTGTAAGTCCATCGCTACGCTCGCTTACCACCAAAAAATCGTTAAAAATATCGATGTCTTCCAATAGTACATCGGTTCTGTGGGCAATCATATCTTCCCAGTTTTCCGCAGCGGTTTTATCTTCAGAAGTTTTCATTAATTTAAAATTGAGCGCTCCATCTTTATTGGTTAAAACATACCAATTATTGCCGTAATGCGAAATACTGTACTCCAAGCCTCTTTTGCGCGGTTGGAAAATTTTAAAACTGCCCATCGGGTTATTCGCTTCCAACACGCGATATTCTGAAGTAAGCGTGCTATAGGAGCCAATTACAATATATTTGCGCGACTTGGTTTTGTAAACGTAGGTGCCGAAAGTATCATCGGTTTCGGTAAAAACCAATTGGTCCGTAATGGGATCGGTTCCTAATGTATGGCGGTAAATTCTATCGGCGCGCAAGGTTTTTTCGTCCTTTCGGGTATAAAAAAGAGTTTTGTTGTCACTGCCCCAAGTTGCGCTTCCTGTGGTAAGTGGAATTCGTTCAGCGTAAATTTCGCCTGTTTCAAGATTTTTAATGTAGATGTCGTATTTTCTTCGGCTTAGGGTATCTACCCCAAAAGATATAAGCTTATTGTCCTCAGAAACACTTAAACCGGTAAGGTTATAGTAGCTATAATCTTTGGCCATTTCATTTACATCAAAAAGAATTTCCTCTGGGGCATCAAGCGACTCTTTTTTACGGGTATAAATTGGGTAATCTTTTCCTGTTTCATAACGGGTTATGTAATAATATCCATTTAACTTATACGGCACCGATTCGTCATTTTCCTTTATACGCGCCTTCATTTCCTCAAAGAGGTCTTCCTTAAATTTTTTAGTGTGGCCGGTGATAGATTCGTAATAGGTGTTTTCTTCATTTAAATACGCTATTACTTTTTCGTTGTCCGGATTGTTAAGCCAGTAATAATTATCAATTCGAAGATCGCCGTGCTTTTCCAGTTTCGTTGGAATTTTTTCAGCTATTGGGGGAGTAATTGTCATAATGTTCTTTGAAATTTCCTGCGCATTTATTGAAGCAGCAAAAATAAGGGAAGCAATTGAAAGGAAGGTTAGTTTTTTCATGATTCTAAGATTGTAATATAGAGTTACAAATTAGTAAATTTGCACCAAACTTTAATAAAAAAGATATGTTTGGAGATTTAATGGGAATGATGGGCAAATTAAAAGAGACCCAGCAAAAAGTAGAAGCTACAAAAAAGCGATTGGACACGGTATTTTTGGAAGAAGCCAGTAGCGATGGATTATTAAAAATAACCCTCACCGCCAACCGAAAAATCAAAACCATAGAAATTGCCGATGCGCTTTTGGAAGATAAAGAACAACTGGAAGATTATTTAATCCTCGCCTTAAACAAAGCTATTGAAAAGGCTACTAACGTGCACGAAGCAGAGGTGGCTGCCGTGGCAAAAGAAGGAATGCCTAATATTCCGGGATTGGATATGTTTAAATAAAGAATGCTAAAATTATGATAAAAAAGCATTTTCAATTTTTATAACCTCTTGCTATTTACGATATTGAGCCCGAGATAAATTATAAATACTTAAAACAACTAATTATTATGTTTGAATTGAAAAAAAGCGGTGATAAATTTCACTTTGTATTAAAAGCGGCTAACGGCCAAGTTATTTTAACAAGCCAAATGTATGCTACAAAAGCATCGGCTTCCAATGGTATTGAATCTATTAAGAAAAACTGTGGCAAAGACGATAGCTTTGAAATGAAAACCGCCAAAAATGGAAAAATACATTTCAACATAAAAGCGAGCAATGGGCAGATTATTGGTAGCAGCCAAATGTATGCCGCCGAGAGTGGTGCCAAAAACGGAATAGAATCTGTTCGGAAAAATGCGCCTAACGCACAAGTTAAGGAACTAGAGTAGTTTTATTTAAATACTACTTAACCACGAATTCACAAATAATATAGTCTTGTATTATTTGTGAATTCGTGGTTTTTTAATTTATACATTAATAGAAAACCGGTCCTAAAATTGCTTTCTATTGTGCCATAACACTATTTCCAATAATTGTTGGCGGCTGCAATTGTGGCAAATTCTGTGGCTACAACTTGACCGATTGCGATGAGCATTGCGGCATCTTCGGCATAAATAGGACGCAATTTATCGCGTACTGCCGCATCGGGTTGCGTGGCTTTAATTACCAATCGCGCCATTTTTACTGCTAATTGTCTCCCTTCTTCGGGGGTTTTGGTAATTAGTGAGTTTCCGGGAATCATTTGTACTTGTTCAGACATTTCTAAAAAAAATTTAAAGTTGATTTTTTAAAGTTACCAAAATAGTTTTGAAATAAAAAGCACACCACCCCATCCTTTCGTAAAAACAATTGGGAAATATTTTGAATTAGATTTCGCTGGAATTAATAATCTGAATTCCATGATAAACCATTTCCTCCTTTATTTTTTTGAAACCTTCAACATCTAATGGTTTTGAGGCATCTTCAATAAAAAAGCAGGCGAAGCCTTCTTTAAAAGCATCGAAAATAGAATAGTAAACACAAATATCTGCAGCTAGGCCACAGAAAAAGAGCTGCGAGGCACCCTTTTCCTTTAAATAGCCAGCAAGCCCGGTAGATTTTAAATGTCCGTTGTCGTAAAAAGCACTGTAGCTATCTATACCCGGATCGGTGCCTTTACGAAAAATAGCCTCCCACTTAGCTGTGTTTAAGTTAGGGTGAAAACGTGCCCCGTTAGTATTTTGAACACAGTGGTCTGGCCAAAGGGTCTGTGTTTGTTCGTTAATTTTAATGGTTTCAAAAACCGATTTTTCTGGATGGTTTGAAGCAAAGCTAATATGGTTTTGCGGGTGCCAATCTTGTGAAGCTACTACCAAATCAAATTTAGGTTGTACGGTATTAATTACCGAAACTATTTGGTCTGCTTCAGGCACCGCAAGGGAGCCACCAGGTATAAAATCGTTTTGTACATCAACAATTATAAGTGTTTTCATTATTTAAAATTTATGTTCCTTAACCAATCGGTCACGTTCACTTTTAAGGTTGGCACTTAACCCAATTTTATAAATATGTGGATTTTGAAACCGCTTGTATTCGTCGGGTAAAAGTGCCAAACGCGCCTCGGTGTATTTTGCAATTTCGGCAACCGTTTTCTCTTCAATAGTTCGTTTACCGTTTTGCATAACTTTCTGCAATAATGCTTCCTGTTTAAAATTTTGCAGATTTAAACTTTTGTTTGAATCGAAGGGGTGGAGCATCTGAGATATATTTTCTTCTGAGGCAAGGCCTACAACGTCGGCCCCATAAAACATGCCGCTGTCATCGAGCATACGGAAAACTTGTTTTTTTGAAGGAAGCGAAACTTTAATAATATTTTCCGAAAGTTTTATACGTGCATCGTTATTGTATTCCGATAGTTTATAAACGCCATCTAAGGCGGCATCGGGTTTACCGGTAACAAGATTGGTACCCACGCCATAAATATCTATGGGCGCTTTTTGCTCGTTTAAACTTTTAATTACATATTCATCCAACTGGTTTGAAGCCACTATTTTTACATATTCCAGACCGGATTTGTCCAAAATCTTCCGCGTTTGTTTAGCGAGATATGCCAAATCGCCACTGTCTAAGCGAACTCCCAGTAGCCTATCGCCTCTCGCCTCCATTTCCTTTGCTACGGTTATTGCATTGGGCAAGCCACTTTTTAGTGTGTTATAGGTATCTACCAGCAGCACACAATTTTTGGGACGGATTTTTGCAAAATCGCGAAACGCTTGCAATTCGTCTTTATAGCTCTGTATAAACGAATGTGCCATAGTACCCGAAGCATTCAGTTTAAAATCTTCGGCAGCTATTACGTTGCTGGTACTATTAACTCCGCCAATAGCTGCGGCTCGGGCTGCTAAATACCCTCCTGTGGCATGCGCACGACGCAGTCCCATGTCTATTAAAATTTTATTGCCCGCGCTATGGCGAATACGGCTCGCCTTGGTAGCAATTAATGTTTGGAAGTTGAGAATATTCAGTAAAACGGTTTCAATTATTTGAACTTCCATAATATTGCCTTCCACTTGCAAAATGGGCCTGTTTGGAAAAACAACATCGCCTTCAGCAACCGAAGTAATTGTTCCACGAAAACGGAAGTCGCGTAAATATTCTAAAAATTCTGCTTCAAAATTGTGCTTTTCTAAATAGGTAATATCGTCTGTTGTAAAGTGTAGGTTTTCTAAAATTTCGAGTATATTTTCCAAACCAGCAAACACGGTATAGCCTCCACCATACGGATTGTGTCTAAAATAATAATCGAAAACCGCTATGCTTTTAGGTTTGGTTTTAAAATAAACCTGTGCCATTGTTAGTTGATACAAGTCGGTATAAGAAGCAGAAATATCGAGCATAACGGAGATTCTATTTTGAATAATTTTTCAGCACGTTTAGAAAGGTTTCGTGCATCGGGTTGGTGTAATCTAAATGAGTTACAATTCGGAGTTTGCCCTGGCCCATCGAACTAATTTTAATGTTTTTCTGCAGAAGATCGGTCATAAATTTTTCTTCGGAAACACTTTCTGATAAATAAAAGATTACAATATTGGTTTCGGTAGGTTCTACCCTATTTATATACGATTGTTGCGAAAGTATGTCGGCAATTTCGGTTGCTTTTTTGTGGTCTTCGGCCAAACGTTCCAGGTGATAATCTAAAGCATACACCCCTGCAGCAGCCATAAAACCAATCTGCCTCATGCCACCACCTAAAACCTTACGCACGCGCATGGCTTTTTTCATTATATCATTTTTTCCCAATAACACACTGCCCATGGGTGTACCCAGACCTTTGCTTAGGCATACTGAAATAGTATCGAAAATATTTCCGTAGGCTTTAAGATCTTCCTTTTTTGCTACCAAAGCGTTCCAAATTCGGGCACCATCTAAATGTAGCCCGAGATCATGGGTATCGCATACCTTTCGTATTTTTTCAATTTCAGAAAAATCGTAGCACGCACCTCCACCTTTATTGGTTGTGTTTTCTAAGCACACCAAACTGGTAAGTGGACTGTGGTAAAAGTCTGGCGGATTAATATTTTCTTCAATTTGCGATGCTGTAATCATACCTCGGTCGCCATCAATAAGTTTGCACGAAACGCCACTGTTGAACGAAACGCCACCGCCTTCGTAATTATAAACGTGTGCCCATTTATCGGCAATTAACTGTTCGCCCGGCTGGGTGTGCATTTTTATAGCTGCTTGGTTTGCCATGCTTCCGGTTGGAAAAAACAGGGCCTCGTCCATACCAAACATGGTTGCCAATTTCTGTTCCAATTTATTTGCGGTTGGATCTTCTTTATATACATCGTCCCCAACTTCGGCCTGTACAATGGCCTTCATCATTCCCTCGGTGGGCTTTGTAACGGTGTCGCTTCTTAAATCTATAATCATAATTAATGGCTATCTTTCTCTAAAAAATTTGCCGTTGTCTTCAAAACTTTTTATCAATTCGGAAAGCAATGCATCAAGTTTTATCAACTTCAAGCTATTGTTGTGTTCGGCGTTTACGTTTTTATATTTCGATTCGTTGGTTAAGTCGTATTCCCTAAATTTCTTTTCGAACGGCTCGCCGTCCAAAACAAATTTATAGGCTTTATGGCAGGACTGTACAGACATATTTCCGGTAGCATTTTCATCTACCTGTTCGCCTTTGTACGGCAATACTTCGCCCGTCATTAAGGCTTCCTTATCTTCTATGGCCTTTATAAAAACCTTACTTCGGCTTATAGGAATGGGCCTAAAGCTTCCACAGTTATCAAATTTTTGAATCTTTAAAACCGAATCGCTTTCTTTCCAAAAAACGTAAACCGCATAATAGGTTGAGGAAGAGGTGCAGAGATTTCCGTCCGGCATATTAAAAATCATAACTTTTCCGAGGCAATAATCCTTTCGGTAAAAGTATTCTTGATTTTGCTGCAATTCCAATTCAGCAAATTTCTGCGCCACCAGCGAATCTACGTAGGCTTCGTCGTTTTGGCTAAAACCAATAGCTGATACTAATGTGAATAAAAACAGTAATTTTTTCATGGCAATTGAATTTAAATGGTTAATTTTTTCCAAATACAAATTTTAAGAAAGTATAAAATTAGCCGAAAAAATCTTTCTTCTCGCTAAGTTAGTGGTATTTTTGCGGCAATTGTAATTTGAAAAACTCCTTCAGATTAATTAAATTGAAATTTAAATTAAAGACCACCCCTATTTACGGGCGTTATTATGACCACAACAGACCAAATAAAAGACCTTAAGGTGCGGTTAGATGCCTTGAGGCGCCATCTTTGACATTGCTGGCAAAAATATAGAAATTACCAACGACGAAGAAAAAACCTTCGACCCCAATTTTTGGAACAATCCACAGGAAGCCGAAGCTTTTATGAAGGTTTTGCGCACCAAAAAGAAATGGGTAACAGACTACGAAACCGCAAAAACACTTACCGAAGAGGCCGAAATTTTATTGGAATTCCACAAGGAAGGAGAAGGTACTCCCGAACAAGTAAACACAGCTTTTGAAAAGGCAGAAAGCGCCGTTGAAGCACTGGAATTTCGAAATATGTTGGGCGAGGAAGGCGACGATATGAGCGCCGTACTTCAAATTACAGCTGGTGCAGGCGGAACTGAAAGTTGCGATTGGGCCAATATGCTTATGCGCATGTACCTAATGTGGGCCCAAAAAAATGATTTTAAGGTAAAGGAACTAAATTTTCAGGCTGGCGATGTTGCCGGAGTAAAAACCGTAACCTTAGAAATTGATGGCGAATTCGCCTTTGGCTGGTTAAAAAGTGAAAACGGCGTTCACCGCTTGGTGCGTATTTCGCCTTTTGATAGCAATGCGAAGCGCCATACCAGTTTTGCGAGTGTTTATGTATATCCGTTGGTTGATGATACCATTGAAATAGCCATCAATCCCGCAGATATTTCTTGGGATTTTGCACGAAGTGGCGGCGCTGGCGGTCAAAATGTAAACAAGGTAGAAACAAAAGCGATCCTTACGCACCACCCTAGCGGTATTGTAATTCACAATAGTGAAACCCGAAGCCAATTAGAGAATCGCGAAAAGGCAATGCAAATGCTTAAATCGCAGTTGTACGAAATAGAACTCAGAAAACAAATGGCCCAGCGTGCCCAAATTGAGGACAGTAAAATGGCTATTGAATGGGGCTCGCAAATTCGAAATTACGTTTTACACCCTTATAAATTGGTGAAAGATGTTCGCACCGGACATGAATCTGGGAATACCGATGCAATTTTAGACGGGGAAATAGATGGTTTTTTAAAGGCTTTTTTAATGATGACTGGACAGAAAGTGAAGACAGATGAGTTATGATACCCAGATACTATAAACAAAACAAAGGGAACAAAATTTAAAAAAATCTAAGTTCCCTTTGCAAATCATATTCCTTCTGCTGGCATTATCCGTTTCGAAGTTTTACGGGTATATTCTCAGCTGTTTTTAAAACTTAAGCACCCCGATACGATAGTTGTATAAAAGTACTAAAATATTAAATATAGATTGCAGGCTTTGTAAAACTTTAACAACACAATTTATCCGCGTTTTCTGCCTACATATTCGGTCGCCCAAAGTGTTATTAAAAGTATAAGAAACATTCCCGAAATGTATTTGGCCGGTTGCAAGCCACCTTCACCAATACCAATAAAACCAATTACCGCGAAAACAATTGCAAGAATAATATATATTGCTTTCCAGTGGAGCATAGGGCGGTAAATTTTATGTTTACAGTTGTTAAAAAATGAAAGATAATTCATTTAATCGAAATAAATTAACAATACTGCAAAAAAAATTAACATTTTATGTTAATTTTCCGTAACACTGAAGTGATGTTTATCTGAAAAATACACGCCTTGCTCAGTAAAACCTTCAATTAAAATTTCAAATACACCTGATACATCCGAGGTGTAAAAAGCGGTAGTAAAATCTTTGCTAGAAATATTAATTTCGGGTTGCCACAGTAATTGCACTCTATAATCCGGAATCCGCGATAGTTGCGTGCCTGCACCATAATCTGGGCGATAGTAACGTTTTTCACCTACAACTGGCGGCAGGTTTATTTCGGTAATATATTCGTGGGTAGTAGCTGCTGGGCTATAGTCGCCGCTTTTTGATTCAATTGCAATAATTCCACTATAAATTTTGGCTCCATAACGATACGGTTCCGTTACCACGCGTACACTTTCAATATTACGAGCGTTGTAATTTAATAATTCGGCATTATCCTGAATCAACACACCGTCGAGAAGAACCAACGGATCTATTCTATTAAATTTTGCAAGTCTATTTGGGTCGTAAGCATTGTTTACAACAAATTTTGCATCATCACCAGAGCCCCGAATAGCCGCAAGTGTAATTACTTCAACAAATGTTTCCCGCACTGTGGAAAACCGGGTGTAATCGTCTAACAAAAACACGGTTCCTAAATTATCGTAAAATGCCGGCTTGGCTTTATGAGACAGAATGCTATCTTTTTTTGTGTTGTAATAGGCATTTTCCACTTGCAATTGTACGCTGCGTTCCTCTAGCCACGGCTCCAATTGTGGTTCTAATTTTAAAGTGCGTTGTGGTTTTCCGGTTATTTTAAAATCTTTAGAATCCAGGACCATTTTGTACGTGTTTCGCATTGCCTCATCGCCATACAATTGAAGTATACTCGTTTCGGCATTGTAAGGTTCATCTATAGCGAAGTAAAAACGACCTTGTGCATTGGTTGTAGCGATTTTAAAAATATAATCTTTCCCCGGAATTGTTAATGCCACTTCTTTATTGGCGGCGGGTGTATTGTTTAATTTTGAAACAACTACGCCCGAAATTAATTCGCCGCGAAGTTCTGGAATGTAAAATACTTCGGAAGCGGTAACTTTTGTCGCTTTTGCAACATCGCCAGAGATTTTTACGGGGTTTATTTTTCTTACGGAAAGCACATAATTTCCATTGATGGAAGGCTCGGGGTTTTCAATGGTTAAAGTCACTTTTTCCCGAAGTCCGAAAGTTTTTTTATTCAATTTTATTGTAAGTGAATTTAAATCTTGTCTTGTTTTCAAATTTTGTAAATCCTCTTCAGTGGAAGAAGTCATTACCACGGTTTCTTTACTGGAGGGCATTAATTCGCTTTTTACGAAGGTATTTACAATGTATAAATCAACTTGAGCAAAAGCATCGCTTGAACTGTTTTTTGAAAAATTTGTGTAGCCAATTAATTTGTAAATGCCTGTTTTTAAATTTGAAGGTATAAAGAAATCGCCGTGAGCCGTTCCGTGGTTTACTTGCAGTTTATGATTGAATACTACTGAGTCGGTTGCGTTTCGTAGCGATACGTACAATATCTTACTGAGATTACTCATTTTATTGGACGCTGTTAAATTATAAGCTTTATACTGAAGCAATTCGCCCGCAAGCAACACTTTTGAATTTACCGAAAGTTTTACGTTTTCTTTCGGAAAAACACCGGTATCGAGCAATATTTCCTCCTTCGGAATTTGGGCCATCGCGGCCAATCCCACTAAAAGAAACATTGTAATAAAGATTTTTTTAACCATAATTAATCTTCCCAAAAATCGGGTCTTACATTTGTTGAAAAATAGGTGCATACGCTACATTCCGGTTGTACAATTCTATAAATTAGGCGCGAGTTTTGTGACAACACCTGATAGTCGGAATACATTATTAATTGGTATAATGCTGCGCGTTCATCGGGATCGTCGTCCATTATAGTAGCATCGTTATAATCTAAAGTCAGCACTTCGCAATCCACAAAATATGGTGGTTTTTCCAGTCCAACATCTTCATAATTAAAATAAATTCGTTTTGAAGTGATAGACGAAACTTCAAAGAAACCCAAAACCTTTTCGTTGGGGTTGGCTTCGGAAACCATATTACCGGCTACATATCCAGGCTGACTTTGCGAAAGCAAACTTTCAACGCTGCCAAGTTCCTGTACAATTTTATAAAAGGTGAAGGCTTCAACACTTTGAACAAATTGCTTCACCAAAATACTATAGCGCGTTTGTATTTTGGCGTCGGTTTTGGCCAAATACTTCACCGGAAACCGAAACACCCTATTTTCGTTGAGCTCTGTTGAAGAAGTCTGAACAATACCCGTAGAATAGACCGTAGAATAACATATTTCTTCGGGTTGTCTTGGAGTAAGCTCTAATTGATAGGTTCCGTTTGAGGAGTTGTAATTTACAATTTCTACAAAGTAAGGCGACGGATAGGGCGCAACAATTTTATAGGTTTCTTCGTATTCGTAGCGAAAGTATTTTGCATTGTCGGTGGGATCTTCTGTATTTACCAATACTTGCACGCCATCTTTATTGGCTGTAGGGTCTGTAATGCGTTCGGGATAAACTTGATCCATTTCTACCTTTGGGGGTAGGCTAACCTGTGAGGACGTATAGCGTTTTCCTTCCGCTGAAATTATATTTAAGGTGTAGTTAACGTTCGGCTCAGCTTTAAATGGAACGTCGGAAACATAAGCCGCCATTTCATTATTCCAAGAAAAATTAAAATTGTTCCCAACACTGGAATTAACAACTACCGTTGCACTTGATTCATATATAATAGCTGGATTTTCTAAGGTTGAAGTTTTGCTCAATCTTACAATTTGCGGTTTTATTTCGTCGGTAATGGTACTTTCAACCACCAAAACGCTCTCAAAATCTACGGTTTCAATTTCGTAGGGTTCGGTACAGGCATACTGCAGCAAAATTGCGAAAAGAGCGGTAAATAATATGTTGGTTTTCATCTTTTCTAAAACTTAAAATTATACGTTATGGTAGGAACCGGAATTGAAAAAATAGAAGTTTTGTACGCTTTTATCTCTCCAGCATCGTTCACAAAAAATACCGAATACGGATTGTTTCTTCCCAAAACATTATAAACCGAAATGTTTATAAAGCTATGCGCCAGTTTATTTAATTTGTGATTGCCTTCTATGTTTACGCCAAGGTCCAATCTGTAATAATCTGGAATTCTGAATTGATTGCGGTCGCTGTAAAGCACCTGTTCCTCACCCGCAAAAACATAGCGTCCGATGGGATAAGTAATGGGGCGCCCCGTTTGATAGGTGAAATTTCCGGAGAAGCTAAACCGCTTCGTTAACTTGTAATTTGCAACTACTGAAAAATCGTGTGGCTTATCGTAATTTGCAGGAAAAAATTCGCCGTTGTTTACGCGTTCCTGCATAATTTGGCTATCCAATTTTACTTGCGAACTGGAATAACTGTACCCAAAATAGCCATTGAATTTACCTGAATTTTTCTTCACTAAAAATTCTATTCCGTATGCTTTTCCTTCGCCTTGCAAAAGCTCTGTTTCAAGATTATCGTTTAAAATTAATTGGGCGCCAATTTTATAATCCAATAAATCGGTCATTGTTTTATAATAGCCCTCCAAACTAAATTCAACATCGGATGCAGGAAGATTTTTAAAGAAACCCAAGCTGTATTGGTTGGCGCGTTGCGGTGCAATATTTAAATCGGATAGTTTCCAAATATCTGTGGGCGATTGGGTAGTATTTGTGGAGAGAAGATGTAAATATTGAATTGTTCTGTTAAAACCTACCTTTACCGAGAAGTCGCTGCCCAACAGATAGCGTGCGGCAATTCTATATTCGGGTCCGCCGTAGGTTTCAATTATTTCGTTTTTATCGTAATGTTTAACCTCTACAATAGAATTTTCACTTTTTGGAACATCTGCTTCGTACACATTTTGCGTGGCTTCGCCTAATGCTGCATAAAACGAATAGCGCAGCCCAACATCTAACAGAAGCCTTTTGTTTACTTCAAATAAATCTGCAATGTACACGGCCGATTCCAAACCTTTTTCGCGATCCAAGCTTTTTGAGAGTACATCGGAATTTGCCCCGACGGGCTCAATATTGCCCGGGTCTATTGCGTACAATTTGCTGCTCAACCCGTAACTTAACTTGTGTTTTTTACTTAACTTATAGGTTAAATTAAGCTTCGCTTGATACTCGTTAAGGGCGTATCCAAAATCGAAATCTTCGTTGGCATCTGCCTCGTAATTAATTCCGTATTTATACTGGCTATTTACCAAAATAACCTCTGCCCTACTTTTATCGTTGAAATTGCGACCGTATTTTAACGAAATTAAACGGTTGTTATAATCAAAAATTGAATCTGAAGTTATGCTGAAACGGTCTTTGCTATAATAAAATGTACCTTGAATGGAATTGTTATTGTCTATATTGTGTTTGTATTTTACAATGCCATCGTAAAATGAAGCTTCACTGTTTTTAAGCTCTTCTTCGTCTAAACTTCGTAAAATCCAATCGGAATAGGTGGCTCGGAAACCCGCTATTAGCGAGGCTTTTCCTTTCACAACCGGAACTTCTACGGCGAGATTGGCGGTAATTGGGCCTACAGAACCTTCGCCCTTAAATTTTTCCATACTGCCAGATTTGGTTTCAATATCAAAAACTGAAGATAGTCTTCCTCCAAATTCGGCGGGGATACTGGCTTTGTAAATTTCTAAACTTCCGGTGGTAAACGGATTTACCGCTGAAAAGAAACCCAAAAAATGCGATGGATTGTAAAGCACCGCATCGTCTAACAGAATTAAATTTTGATCTGCGCGACCTCCGCGAACATTAAACCCACTGGAACCTTCACCCGCAGTTTTTATTCCCGGCATAGTAGTAGCAACTTTTAAAACATCGCGTTCGCCCAACACCAATGGTATGGTTTTTATAGCTTCAATATTTATATTTGTTACGCCAACGACCGCATCGCGTACATTGGCGTCTTTGTTCGATTTAACAATCACTTCATCGAGCGACTCGGTATTTTCGCGCAATTGAATATTTAAACTGCCGTCGCCGTACATAATTACGTCTTGACGAATACGTTCAAATCCCAACAGGTTTGTTTCCAGTTTATTTAAGCCATAGGGCAACCGCATACTAAAACGTCCGTCTGCATCGGTTACGGCATATTTACTTCTATCTGTAGTAGAAATAGAAAGGTTTTGTAGGGGTTCGCCAGTTTTTGCATTTTTAAAAGATCCCGAAAGTATATAGGTTTTATTTGAAGCGTTGGGCGTTTGTTTGCCAATGGTTACCAGTTTTCTAGTCTCAACAGATTGAGAGGCGTATTCTTCCTGAAATATCGGGGCGTTGTCGATTGTTTCGGGCTGCTTCTCTTCGGGTTTTGCATCGTTAAAATAATTGGTTGGCAGTTCGGTATATACATAGGTATTGTTCAATAAAATTACCTTGCCTTCGTGTAAAACATAATTGATGTTTGTATTGCTGAAAAGCCCATCTAACACAGTTCGCAGCGTTTCATTTTTAAAGCTTTTCGTTACGGAATAACCCTGCAACCAAGAATCTTCAAAATAAAATGTTTTATCTGAAAGTGTTTCAACTTTTAAAACGGCTTCCTTTAAGGGGGTATTGTTAAAACTTACGGTTATATTTTGCGTGTTTTGCGCAACAGTTACAGCGCAAACAATTGAAAATAATACAAGTACAAAAAATCTTTTTTGCATGGGTAATTTCGACTTCAAAATTATAATTTAATTTATTTCCGTTTTAGTGCCATCGAGATATTTCACCAGATTTACCATAAAATCGTTGGGATTAGATTTGTAGTGCCTTTTATAGCTTTTATAATACATTTTTATGGCATCCTCTTTCTGCGGAAGTAATTTGCGCAAATCTTTTGGTGCATTAATAATGCTGTATTTTCCTTCGGTTTTAAGGACGTAATAATCGGCTTCGGAAAACCGATACTGAATCCCGTTATTTAAGGCTTTGTCTTTTTTCTTTTTGGTGTGTTTTATATAAAGTTCCAGTTCATTTCCCAACACGGCTACTTCAAAATACCCATTGCCGGATACATTTAAATTGGTATTGGTGAGCCGCACAAAGTTGCGATTGTAAATTGAAAAAGATGTAACAAATTCGGGAATTAACTTCACATTAAAAACACTTAAGTTATCGTTAGATCGCGTTAGCAGATTGTCTTCCAATAGATCGTATTTCAAAAAAACGGCCACGTAAAATTGTCCATTGTAGGTAAGGCTGCCCTTGGTATAATCAAACCCATTAAAATACCGATACGTACCATTGGTGTTTAAAAAAAGGTCCGTAAACTCTGTACCGTTATACAAACCGGTATTGCCCAGACCTACGAGCGCATCATAACTTTTGTACACGCTGTGGTCTAAATTATTTTGCGCAGTGGAGAAAAATGAAAGTAAAAAGAGAAAGGCAAAAAGGTAGCTAGTTATTTTCAAAATTATTTCTGTGTAAAAATTTATTTAAAAGTAATTAAAAAATCACGTTTCATTGGTTGTTTCTAAAATGAATTTTTAAAACTGAAGCTATAATTAAGGTTTAGGAAGCACCGCAGTTAACGCCTAGTAAATGCAAAAAATTATTAAAGTGAGATTTTTTGTAACCGTTTAAAATTGGTGTCATCCAATAAACAAATGATAAACCATTAAAACAGATGTATTATGAAAACAATTTTAAAAAGTAAAGTATGGGCATCAATAGTTATGCTCTTGATTGCTGCCATAGGGTTTGCACAGCAAGCGCCGCAGCTCAATGACGCCGAAATAGCCCACGTAGCTGTTGTTGCCAACCAAATAGATATAGATTATGCCAAAATTGCCATGGACCGATCTAAAAATCCCGAGGTACGCGAATTTGCCCAAACAATGATTGCAGACCATAACGCAATTATTGAACAGGCCGTAGCCTTGGTCACCAAACTTGGCGTTGAGCCACAAGATAATGCCGTGAGCCAATCGCTATTAAAGCAAGCCGAGGCAACCACTAAAATGTTAAAAGCCGCTAAAGGAGCTGCGTTCGACAAGGCGTATGTAGATAACGAGGTAGCATACCACCAAGCGGTAATAGACGCCGTGAAAGGGGTGTTAATTCCGCAGTCGCAAAATGCCGAATTAAAAGCGTTGCTAAAAGTTGCATTGCCAATTTTAGAAACCCATTTGGGGCACGCAAAAATGGCTCAAAGTAAAATTTCGAAATAATGAGTTTGTTTTACAAATCGGCTACACTATTTTCTTGCTTCCTCGTAGTATTACTTGGTATATTTTTGGTTTCAACAGGGTTTAAACCTGAAACCCCAAATACCGAAGCGCCGGTAACCCATGTGGTTACAATCCATCAAATGAAGTTTGACCCAGAAAAACTCGTGGTAAAAAAAGGAGATGTTGTACAGTGGGTAAACAAAGATATCGTGCCCCATGACGTTACAGAAATAAATAAAAAATGGACATCGAAAATTCTTGAAAAAGATGCCAAATATAAAAAAGTAATAACAGAAAATTTAAATTACTTCTGTAGTTTACACGTTATAATGAAAGGTTCGGTTACCGTAAAAAACCATTGATTCCCCATTTTTTTTAGTTGTTGTAAAAATCCACCGTTATTATGATACTTCATTTTAACAGTGGATTTTTTAATATCTATAATTGAAAATTGGCAGACCGTAGCGTTTTAAATTCTGAAAAACACTTGTACCTTTACCGAAGATGAAAGCAGCCTCCTTAAAAGAAATTAAAACCGAACTAAACCATCGTTCCACCCAAGAATTGCTGGAGCTTTGCCTGCGGTTATCAAAATTTAAAAAAGAAAATAAGGAACTTCTAACCTATTTATTGTTTGAATCTGCAAATGAAGAAGGCTTTGTTTTAAGTATCAAAGAAAAGGTAGATGCGGATTTTGAAAACATAAACACCAAAACCTATTTTTACATTAAAAAGAGTGTTCGAAAGATTTTGAGGGAGCTTAAAAAATTTATCCGCTATTCACAAAAAAAAGAAACCGAAGTTGAGCTTTTGCTCTATTTTTGTGAAAAATTAAAGGACTTTCAACCCTCGATAAAACGAAATACAACCCTTACCAATTTATACAATAGACAAATTGATTATATTTCAAAAAAAGTAGAAACCTTGCACGAAGATCTGCAATACGACTATAAGTTAGAGCTGGAAAAATTATCGCAAAAGTAATATTCCTGTAGTTTTATCGCTATGCTCTAAAACACTTGTATTCATTACTTCAATTTAAATTTAAAAACTATGACCACCCTTTATCACAATCCACGTTGCAGTAAATCGCGCCAAGCCCTTCAACTTTTGGAAGCAGAAGGTGAAACTATAGAAATTATAAAATATCTTGAAACCCCACCATCGCACCAAGAATTAAAACAGGTAATTGAATTGTTGGGCATAAACCCTATGGCTTTAATTAGAACGAACGAAGCCGAATGGAAAGAAAATTACAAAGGCAAAAAATTAACAGACGAAGCACTTATTGAGGCCATGGTGAAACACCCAAAATTAATAGAGCGCCCTATTGCCATTAGAGGGACCGATGCCGTTATCGGCAGACCGCCCGAAAAAGTATTGGAAATTTTATAAATTGCCTTTCGATATTTAACAGAAATTTAGCAATTGCCAATTAAACCACCGCTATTTTCGCAGGTCAAAATTGCTAAAGACTACATGAAACGCTACCTTTCCCTATTATTTCTTTTAGCCACGACACTGCTCTTGGCTCAAAACACTACAAACAATCAAGTTACCGTTAAAGGCCTTATTTTAGAAGACGGTACTGACTATCCCTTAGAATACTCTACTGTTTCCTTTATCAATAAAGAAGGAAAAACCGTAACCGGAGGAATTACCAATGAGGAGGGAAAATACAGCATCGACGTGCCAGAAGGAGTATATACGGTGCGATATGAATTTATTTCATATAAAACGAAGGAGGTCCCAAATCAAAATCTTACAAAAAACACCACCTTGCCTACAATAAAGCTTGCTATGGACGCTGCAAGCCTGGACGAGGTTGTGGTACGTGCAGAAACTACAGAGGTACAGGTAAGACTCGATAAAAAAATATACAACATAGGGAAAGACCTAACCGCAGGTGGTGCCACCGTTAGCGATGCACTTAACAACGTACCATCGGTAACCGTAGATATAGACGGTGCAATTGCACTTCGCGGCAATGAAAACGTGCGTATTTTAATTAACGGAAAACCATCTGCAATCGCCGGTTTTGGTTCTACCGATGCCCTTCGCCAACTTCCTGCTGAAGCCATTGAGCGTGTAGAGGTTATTACCTCGCCATCTGCCCGATACGATGCCGAAGGAACCGCCGGAATTTTAAATATTATTCTTAAGAAGGAAAAAACCTTGGGCCTTAACGGTTCTATTAGTACGAGTATTGGGGTGCCGCTAAATAGCAACGCTTCTGGAAATATTAATATTCGCACAGATAAGTTTAATATTTTTAACACTACCGGGGTTTACTATCGCAGCGGACCGGGAAGAGCGTTTTTTAACAACAATTATTTTCCGCGTACATTTTTAGACGATAATGGCGACCCAGTAACGGTAGATCCGCAGTACGATCAGGTTATAGAGCGCAGAGATTATAACAGACAGGGCGACGGTTTTAATACTAACTTAGGAATTGAATATTTTTTAACCGATAAATCATCTATCACTGCGAGTGGCTTTTATCGCAAAGGTGGCGGTAGGGACGTAACTACAAACAATACTTCCAACTATAACGATAATACCATAGCGGAAAGCATTTTGCGGGTCGAAAATGAAGATGAAGACGATAGTAATTATCAATTTTCGCTAAATTATGTGAACAATTTTAATGACCACGGCCATAAACTCACGGCCGATTTACAATACGATCGTGGAAAAGACGACGAGCGTTCATTGATTTCTGAGGAAAGAATATTTCCAAATAATACAGCACTTTCTGCCGAAGAAATTATTGAAAAACAAAACCAAACCGAGTATTTAGCACAGGCAGATTATGTATTGCCTATTGGTGAAAACGCACAGTTTGAAGCTGGTTATCGCGGTAAATTTGAAGAATCTAAAACAGATTACACCCTTTTCGAAGAAACAGGAACAAGCGGGATTTTTGTAAGAAACGATAGCCTTTCAAACGTATTTAACTACAATGAAAACGTACACGCTTTGTATTCGCAATACGGCAATAAATTTGGAAAATTTTCCTTTTTACTCGGACTTCGACTTGAGAACACACAACTAAAAGGAAAGGTAGATGCCGAAAATGTTTCAGAAAATACCCCGCTAAATTTAAATTTTGACAAAAACTACACGGGTCTTTTTCCCACGGTAAATCTTACATTTGAAATAAAAGACAACGAAAACATTACTTTAGGTTACAACAGAAGAATTAACAGGCCACGCCACTGGTTTATTAACCCGTTTCCATCGCGTTCAAGTGAGGCAAACGTATTTCAAGGTAACCCAAATTTAGACCCGGCCTATGCCAGCGCTTTCGATTTAGGATACTTAAAACGTTGGAAAAAATTTACGCTAACCACTTCAATTTACTACCAGCACGAAACCGATGCCTTTGAAAGAGTGCAGGAAGAAACTGGCGAGGTAACAAGCAACGGAATACCAATTATTCGCACCCTGCCCATAAACCTTTCAACCAACAAACGGTACGGTTTTGAATTGGGATTGCTCTACAATCCTACAAAATGGCTTAATTTAAACGGAAGTTTCAACTACTTTCAGTTTGAAACCGAAGGTTTTTACAACGGTGTAGATTACGGTGCCGAAAACACAAGTTACTTCGGGCGTTTTAGCAGTAAAGTAAAACTTCCTTGGAAAGTTGAATGGCAAACCAGTGCCTTTTACAGAGGTCCGTCCAATAACTCACAAACCGAAAGCGACCCAATTTTGTCAGTAAATATGGCAATGAGTAAAGATATTATAAACGACAACGGAACTTTGGCTTTAAACGTAAGCGATTTGTTTAATACTAGAAAAAGAAACAGCCTTACTACTACCGATACGTTTACCAGTGAAAGCGAATTTCAGTGGAGACGCCGTCAGGTAACGCTCACATTTACGTACAGATTTAATCAGAAAAAACAACGTCAGCGTCCGGATAGAGAAGGAAATTTTGACGAAGGCGGATTTGAAGGTTAACTCAACGTGATTAATTGCAAATAAAAAAGGGAGCCAATTTTGGTTCCCTTTTTTAATATATATATTCTAAAAATTTTACTCTATTTCCTTTTTACGTTTTGCATCACGCTTTAGTTTCCAAGTTTCATAAAGCTGTCCACCAATCCAATAAGGCAGAATACTCACCAAAAATATCATTAACCAAAACCCCATAGTAAGGATTGTAAGGAAAACAAGAAAACCTAAATATTGTTCGAATGTAAACATGTTGCAGCGTTTTTAATTGATGCCCCAAAGATAATAGGATTTTTTGAAAAACAACAATAAAACAATCCGATTTATTCACAACAAATAAACAGCCGCGCGGGTTGAACAACTTTTGGCTTTTCGTTACCTTTGCATTAAAGCTTCCAAAGCTAAGGCGAAGGGGTTTTTTTAAAAGTTTCTAAATGTGGGTTTAGAGCCATATCAATTCATAATTAATACTTTCACAATGCAATATAGAATAGAAAAAGACACTATGGGCGAGGTAAAAGTACCTGCCGACAAACTATGGGGGGCACAAACCGAACGCTCCTTTGAAAACTTTAAAATAGGTCCGAAAGCTTCCATGCCCTTGGAAATAATTTACGGCTTTGCGTATCTTAAAAAAGCTGCCGCTTACACCAACTGCGAATTAGGCGTACTTCCCGAAAACAAAAGAGATTTAATTGCAAAAGTTTGCGATGAGATTTTGGACGGAAAGCACGACGATCAATTTCCGTTGGTAATCTGGCAAACAGGTAGTGGTACCCAAAGCAATATGAATGTAAATGAAGTTATTGCAAACCGCGCGCACCAACTTGCTGGAAAAACTATAGGAGAAGGTGAAAAAACATTACAGCCCAATGACGATGTTAATAAATCGCAATCGTCTAACGATACCTTTCCAACAGGTATGCATATTGCGGCGTATAAAAAATTAATTGAAACTACGTTGCCGGGTGTTGCCCAACTTCAAAAAACACTTGCTAAAAAAGCCGAAGAATTTAAAGATATTGTAAAAATAGGCCGCACCCATTTTATGGATGCTACGCCCCTAACTCTTGGGCAGGAATTTGGAGGTTACGCGGCACAATTGGAGCATGGCCTTAAAGCATTAAAAAGTACCTTGCCTCATTTAGCCGAACTGGCTTTGGGTGGTACAGCCGTAGGAACGGGCCTAAACACCCCAAAAGGCTACGACGTAAAAGTAGCCGAATACATCGCAAAGTTTACCGATTTACCATTTGTTACCGCAAAAAATAAGTTTGAAGCACTTGCCGCACACGATGCTTTTGTAGAAAGCCACGGTGCCCTTAAACAATTGGCCGTTTCATTAAACAAGATAGCAAACGACGTGCGTATGCTTGCCAGCGGACCCCGCAGCGGTATTGGTGAAATAAATATTCCGGCAAACGAACCGGGTTCGTCTATTATGCCCGGAAAGGTAAACCCTACGCAATGTGAAGCTTTAACCATGGTTTGTGCACAAGTTATCGGGAACGATATGGCCGTAGCTGTTGGGGGTATGCAGGGGCAGTTTGAATTGAATGTTTTTAAACCCGTAATGGCAGCCAACTTCCTTCAGTCTGCACAATTATTGGGCGATGCTTGTGTATCATTTGATGTTCACTGTGCACAGGGAATTGAGCCAAATTACGAAGTAATTAAAAAGCAATTGAATAACAGCTTAATGTTAGTAACTGCCTTAAATCCAAAAATTGGATATTATAAAGCTGCTGAAATTGCAAATACAGCTCACAAAAACGGAACAACCTTAAAGGAAGAAGCAGTAAACCTTGGATATTTAACCGCCAAAGAATTTGACGAATGGGTAAAACCTGAGGCTATGGTATAATGAAACAGTAATTAGAAGTTTTATACGGTAAATTTTTAAAGCCCCGTACTACGAGTATTTATTCGTATTACGGGGCTTTTATTTTATAAGTATTTTAAATTCCGCTATGTTTTTACAACCAGATTGGTATTTTGAACACTTGGAATGGCAGGTTTATTTTTTAAGTGTTTTGGGCTTTTTTTTCTTTCCGTAATACTTCTTATATCTAAAATAAGACACAACACTTAAAATAACTCCGAATAAGGTAATCCACCAAACAAATGTTGGAGTGGCTGGCGCATCGCCACTTGCGTAACTATGCAAGCCGCTTAAATAAAAATTAACCCCAAAGTACGTCATCATAATTGAAGCATACGCAAACATTGCCAAAACATTAAAGGTCCATCTTCCGCGAAGCCCAGGCACCAATCTAGCGTGAATTACAAAAGCGTAGATCATTATGCTAATAAGAGCCCATGTTTCTTTTGGATCCCAACCCCAATAGCGCCCCCAACTCTCGTTAGCCCATTGGCCTCCTAAAAAGTTACCAATGGTAAGGAGAACCAAACCTACGGTTAGTGCCATTTCGGTTACTACGGTAAGTTCGCTTATGTTGATTTCCATATTTTTATAATTGCGCTTATTGGTAAAGATCATCAAAAAGAGAGATACAGCTGCCAAAATCATCCCTAAGGTGAAGGGGCCGTAGCTCATAACAATTACCGCCACATGTATCATTAACCAATAACTATCTAGTACCGGCTGTAATGTTGCGATGGATGGATCTAACCAGTTTTCATGTGCAACCCACAAAATAATTGCGCCTGCAAAAGCCGTGGCTGCAACGGTTAAATCGCTTCGTCGGCCAAAGGCCAAGCCAAAGAAAATGGTTGCCCACGCCACATAAATTACAGATTCGTACGCATCGCTCCAAGGGGCGTGCCCACTAACATACCAACGCAATGCCAGCCCAAGTGTCATTAGAGCAAAGAAAATCCACATTATAATTTTGGAACCACTTATTAGGGTTCGGAGAATTTTTCTATCCTTAAAGAGCTGCATAACGATGAAAACCATCATTAAAATTCCGAATACTGCAAAGTATTTATAAAGTCTATTAAAGATATCGGCTTGGTTGTAAATTGTTTCAGCGCGAAGTTTGTTTTCTGAAGGCATTACTTCGGCTCCGTATTTTTTCTGAAAATTGGTTATACTTTCCAGAAAGTCATCCGCCTGCTTGTAATCGCCAGTTTGCCGGGCTTTTTTTAGACTGTCAAAATACAGCGGAAGTATATTTTTGGCATATAATGAGTCCATTCCCTGTAAGTTGGCTTCTCCCAATTCTGGATACGAAACCCATTTATTTCCAGGATCTTCGGGAATTGGAAATATTTTTAGAATACTTCCACTTAACGCTGCATTTAATAGCGAAAAATTTTCATGAGCTCTAATAAAGTCCTTTTGAAATTGATTGGGTGTATTGGTGCGGGTTGCTGCGGCCAAATAGGGTTCCAACTTGTAATTTCCCTTTTCATCAAAAAGATCCAACAACGCAATATCCTTTTGTCCTTCGGGTACACCTGCTACGTGGCGAATACTATCATTACCGCGTTTAAGAGCAATTAACGGCACTTCAACCCAAAGTCGCGGAAACTCCGTCATTGAAATAAAAGCTTGGTTTGCATCTAAGCCTTGGTAGGTATCGTGTCGGCTAATTTTTCTTAAAAGTTCGCTGGCAAAAGTATTTACGGGCTTCATTCGCCCGTTATCTTGAATAATTAAATGCCCGAATTTAGCCGCGTGTTCCTTGCTTACTGCATTGGCTACAATCAACGAGTCTATTTTCTGTTTTGGAACAACCGTATGCGCTGAAGGATCGTGCTGCTGTGCGAAACCTGAAAAAGAAAAAAGAAACACCAAAATGGTTATCATATTTTTCTTTTTACGTTTAATCCTGTTTAAAATTTCTTCTAATTTTCCAAAGCGACTATGTTTACTAAAAAGAATAGCCATCATACCAAGATACAATAAAAAGTACCCGATGTAGGTAATCCAAGTACCCCACCAGTCGTGGTTTACCGAAAGAATTGTACCGCCTTCATCGGGGTCAAAACCAGACTGAAAAAACCTGTAACCTTGATGGTCCAGCACGTTGTTCATAAAAATTTCGGCATCGAAGTGGGATTTATCTTCATCAATCACGGTAACTTTACTTTTAAAGGAAGAATAACCCTTTTCGGTGCCAGGATATTTTTCGGCAATAAAATCGTTTAACGTAATACTAAAAGGAAGCTCAATACTTTCAGAGCCATAGCTGGTATAAACCTTTAAACCTCCAATTTCAGTTTCTACTGGGTTTGGAGCCGTTCCTTTTCCACCAAGCAGGGATACTGTTTTTGTTTCGCCACCCGCGCTAATTTCCACAACAAGTGCGTCTTGATGGCTCGGTTGGTCGGCAGCGGCTTTTACCACACCAAATTTACCTTTTGTAATTGGCTCTGGCGCAACAAATGATATACCAGCCATTCTATACAACGAGCGCAGATTGAAAGGCTGCACACTATCTGATAGAACTTCGCCCTCCAATTGGTCTGCCATCCTTAAAAAGTTTCCTTCAAAGGGACTGGAAATTGTGTAATCGCCATCGTTAGAATATGTAATGTTAATTGCACCTTCTGTTGGCTTATTAATCGCGAAAAGAATATTGTGAATATTTGATACTTCCCCCACTTTAACCCAATGATCGTGACGTTCACCTTCACCTGCTTCTACTATTTTAAGGTATTCTTCTCCGTTTTCATCAGGAGTTAATCCTTCGGTTGCGCCACTAATAAAATCTTTATATTCAATTGTAACGGGCTGGCCATTATAATCGGTTTCGACTGTAAAGTGATTGTTTAGTTTTTCAGAAAGTCGCAGTTTTTTAGGTTTCACCTTTCTTCGTTGTGCAACGCCATCGATCATATAATCGCCATCAATAAAAACATCAAGATAGGTTTGCTCTGAAAGAATTGAGTTTTCGGTTTGTCCTTCGCGAATGTGCATTACTCCTTCAAAACCAATATATCGGGTAACGAAGGCACCAAATATTACTAAAATAAAAGCCAAATGCAGCATTAGGGATGCCCACATTTTGCGTTTGTGAAGGTTGTATCTAAAAATATTACCGATAAAATTAATTACAAAAAGCGCCATTATGGCTTCGAACCACCAAGCGTTGTAGATTAATTCTCTGGTGTAGGGCGTTGGCGGACTCTGGGAGTCTGCATCCATAAATGTTCCCGCCGCCATGGCAGCAGCATAAACAATGAATAAAACAGCGGTAAGTCTAGTAGAGAAAAGAACGGAAGCAATCTTTTTTTGCATTACAGGAAATTTTGGCGCAAAAATAAGGAATTAGACCCATTTGGACTACTGAAATGTGTTAACTATTACCCCTTTTTTACTTCTTGATTTCTGGCATTAAAAATATTTAAATGGATAAACGTACCCATGTTTCGTGCACGATTTATTGCAATCTGCGCCGTTTCACCTTCAAAAAGTTCATTTATGGTTTCTAACCAAAGGTTAATCCAGGTTCCAAAGTGAAGTTCGTTAATGGTTCCCCCCACTTTTTTGTCTACTTCAATATGCGCGTGAAGTGGATTTCCATAGTATTTACGGGCATAGAGCAAATTGGTTTCCCAGAAATCTGTAAGTAGTTCCAGATGCGTTTCCCAATCATCTATAATTCCATTGAAAATAGGCCCGAGAAGTGCGTCTTTCCTAACTTTTGAATAAAACGTATTTACTAGCAAAGACACATCTTCGCGGGATTCTATTTCTTTTTTGCTCATCTTTAGAGTAAGGTTATTAATATTAATAGCAAATTCGCCACTAAACTAACAATAAGTAGCCAGAAAGCAAATTTTCTATTTGTACCTGCCAACAAAGCCGCATTGTATCCCATACACAATGAAACGCAAATAGTTAATTCTATTCCTGATAGTAGCGATGTACCTTGGGCCAAAACGGTCATTGCCGCCACAGAACCAATACAACTGTTTAAAATAATACTTAAGGGAATATACATATAATAGTCATGCTCAAATTGTGCTTGCCAATGTTTTAAAGAAAGAGTTTTCATACTATAAATAGGGTTTTGATTTTTAAAGCGTAAATTTACAACGCGAAACAGGCCCTATTTTATGAGGCTAATCATAAAGCTATGATTCCAGAAAATTTACTTTTAGACTACAATGCAACCCTTGAAACTATTGATGCTTCAGAAGTAATTCTACACGAAAAAAAACGCGCCGACCACTATTTTCAGGTGAAATCGGGAGAGGTAAAAATGTACAACCTCAACGATCAGGGAAAGGAATTTGTGCAAGGCATTTTCTATAAAGGTGAAAGTTTTGGCGAACCACCTTTATTCGGCGATTTTAAATATCCGGCTTCAGCAGCGGCAGTTAAAAAAACCGAACTGTTTAAGCTCAGCAAAACCAACCTTTTTGAACTCCTAACCCACAATCCAGAAATACATCTAAAATTTACCAAGGCCATGGCCAAACGGCTATTTTATAAAGCAACTATTTTAAAGGAAATCTCGGTACATACACCAGAACATCGCATTTTGGCGCTGATAGATTTATTAAAAAAGAAATACGGCGACGAGACACTCTTTCAAGTAGAATTAACGCGGCAGCAAATTGCAGATTTAACCGGGCTTCGCGTTGAGACGGTGATTCGCGCTATAAAACAACTGGAACAGGATGGCGAATTAAAACTTATTAAACACAAAGTTTTCCGTTAAAAATGTCCAAACAATATAGGAACAAAACATTAAAAAATAACTAATTTCAAATTAATTAGATTGTTATTTCGCTCTTATCTTTCTACTAAAAAATCTAACTTCGCACTATGATAAAAGTGGTTTTATTAGGCTTCGGAAACGTAAATAGCCATTTGCTTAAAGCTTTTAATAAAAGTGATGAAATATCTGTGGTTCAGATTTTTAATAGAAATTACATTAAAATGATTTCGCCATTTTCAGCTATCTCATTTACCGATTCAATTTCAGAAATTGCCAATGCCGATATTTATATCATCGGCATTCCGGACGATGCAATTTCTAACTTTTCTGCAAGCTTACACTTTAAAAACAAATTGGTTGTGCATACTTCCGGCGGCGCGGCTATGGATGTACTTTCGTCTAAAAATAGGCGCGGCATATTTTATCCGTTGCAAACATTTTCAAAACAACGCAGTGTAGATTTTACAAATATCCCTATTTGTATTGAGGCTGAAAACCCACAAGATTTAGATTTGTTGCAACAGTTGGGAAGTGTTATTTCAAAAAATGTGAAAATTATTTCTTCTGAAAAAAGAACAAAATTGCACCTTGCGGCAGTTTTTGTGAATAATTTTGTAAACTATTTATACCAAATTGGAAGTGAAATTGTAACAAAAGAAGATTTGCCATTTGAACTTTTAAAACCTCTTATTGCTGAAACGGCACTTAAAATTGAAGCCCTTTCTCCCAAAGAGGCCCAAACCGGACCCGCAAAAAGAAACGACAACAAAACAATTGAAAAACATTTACATTTACTGGAAGATAATGACTTTAAAGATTTTTATAAATTATTTACAACAGCATTACGAGAGAGATAAAAAATTGTCGCAAACTCACAAAAATCCTTTAAACTGTAATTGCTAAATAGCGCGAAATAAAATTGGAAGTATAATCCATTCTGTAAAATAATAGTCTAAAAACGCACCCATGAGCTACAAAGAATATTTAAATCACATTACAACCTTTATTTTTGATATAGACGGCGTATTAACCGATGGCACTATACAAGTAAACACCCAAGGCGAAATGTTCCGAACTATGAATATTAAAGATGGTTACGGTTTAAAAACCGCTGTGGAGCAAGGCTATAACGTTTGTATAATTTCGGGTGGCACCAATGAGGGCGTTCGGATTAGACTTCAAAATCTGGGAATAAAAGATATTTTTTTAGGTGCGCATCAAAAAACCGAAATTTTAGAAACATACCTAAAAAACAATAATATAAAACGCGAAAACACTTTGTATATGGGCGACGATCTACCAGATTTCGAAATTATGCAGGAAGTTGGTTTACCCACCTGTCCGCAAGATGCGGTACCTGAAATTAAAACTATTTCAAAATACGTTTCGCACAAAAAAGGTGGAAAAGGTTGCGTTCGCGACGTAATTGAACAAGTGCTGAAAGTACAAAACAAATGGCAGATAAGTAAAGGCGTTAGTGCCAAATACGATTAAGCCAATTCTAAAAAGAAGTGCTGCAAAATTGAAATTATCACCTTGAAATATTTAAACCTTATTCGCTATCAAAATCTGCTATTTATTGCATTAGTGCAGATTTTTATAAAATTTGGCCTTTTTATTCCTTTTGGCGCTACCACTGTTTTAGACAATCTGCATTTTGCCTTCCTAGTTTTTGCAACCCTTTGTATTGCCGCGGCAGGAAATATTATCAACGACCTATACGATGTGGAAATTGATAAAATCAACAAACCTAATAAGGTGCTGATTGGCGAAAAAGTTTCTGAAAAGAACGCCAATAGACTTTTTATAATGTTAAATATACTTGGCGTGGCAATTGGTTTTTATCTCGCGAACAGTATTCTAAAGCCAAGTTTTGCAGCGCTTTTCGTCGCAATTTCTGCACTTCTTTATTTATATGCTTCCTATTTAAAAGGGATATTGCTCTTGGGAAATCTTACCATTTCAATCTTGGTGGCTATGAGCTTGATAATCGTTCCCATTTTCGATTTGCTTCCAGCAGTAACACAGCAAAACCAAACTACACAAGCTACTGTTTTTACAATTGTTTTGCACTATGCCCTGTTTGCATTTTTCAGTAATTTAATTCGCGAAATAGTAAAAGATCTACAAGATATTAACGGCGATAAAAAAGGCGGTAAAAACACATTAGCTATTGCTATTGGCAGAAAGCGAACAGTAACAATTGTTTTTGTTTTAGGGGTAATTTTGGTCTTTGGCGTGGTATTTTATATGTATGAAAACTTGTATAATTCGCAAGCCATTTTATTGTATTTTCTTTTTGCCATTGTGGGACCATTGCTTTATTTCTGCATTAAAGCGTGGGATGCCAAAACTACCAGTAACTATGCTTTTCTGTCGGCGCTTTTAAAAGTTATTATGTTTTTGGGAATATGTTCCATTCCGTTGTATCAATTTGTAATTTTGAAATAACAACACATCCAATAGTGCATTAACTTGGACACGTTGGAAAAAAAATACAGTACGATGAAATTTAAGGAAGTCACGCTTTACACATCTCAAATTGAGCTTCAAAACACGTTTTATACCGAAGTACTGGGATTAAAAAATATCACGGACACTAAAAATATAATTTCTTTTAAAGTGAGAAACACCCATATTAAATTCGTAAAATGCAACTCCTCGCACCCCTATCACTTCGCGTTTAATATTCCGTCAAACAAAACTAATGAAGCTTTAGAATGGTTAAAAAAGCGAGTGGAAATTCAAAAAGACGGCCAAGCCGAAATTGTTGATTTTCCCGCCTGGAACGCAAAATCTATCTACTTTTACGATGCCGATAAAAACATACTCGAATTTATTGCCCGAAAAAATTTAGACAATAAAACGGTGCAACCGTTTAGCGCGGAGGCCTTGCTGGAAATTTCAGAAATAGGCATTGCAACTAACCAATTTAAAGAAAAATTTACTCATTTAACTTCAGAACTGGGGTTGCGAAAATTTGGCGGCGGTGAAGCCATTTTTAGCGCCATTGGATCTGAACGGGGCCTTTTTATTTTAATAGACAAATTGCAAAAAGATTGGTTTCCTACAAACGACAAGGCTTTTTCGGCAGATTTTCAAACAATTTTTGAAGTGGAGCAAAAAACCATACGTTTAACATTTAAAAACGACACAATTACTTACGAATATTTATAGCCTTAGCTTGCAAAAACAACTGCCAAAACTTTCAGAATTCGCATCTTTGCAGAAGTGTGCTATTTAAGGAAATATAAATTTTAAATTATTGAAATGCTTCGCGAAAAATTAAAAAATTACAACATCATCCTCGCTTCCGGATCGCCGCGCAGACAAGCTTTTTTTAAGGAGTTAAGTATTGATTTTACCATTTGTGTAAAAGAAGTAAACGAAACATATCCACCGGCTTTACAATGTTCGGACATTACCGATTTCCTTTCAAGACTGAAGGCTTCGGCTTTTTTGAATTTACGTGAAAACGATATTTTAATCACCAGCGACACTATAGTTTGGAAAGATAAAATTGCCCTCGGAAAACCAAAAAATTTTGAAGAAGCCAAGCAAATGCTTCAAAATTTGAGTGGCCAAATGCATGAGGTAATTACATCTGTTTCTTTTACTTCAAAAAATTTTCAGACTACGGTAAACGATGTAACTAAAGTTTGGTTTAAACCGCTTTCGGAAGCAGAAATCAACTTCTATATAAAAACCTATAAACCCTTTGACAAAGCGGGAAGCTACGGTATTCAGGAATGGATTGGCTACATTGGCATCGAAAAAATTGAAGGTTGTTATTTTAATGTAATGGGGTTGCCCACCCGACTTGTTTACAAAACGTTAACCGAAATTGCCGCCCGTTGAATTTGTGTATTTTTGTATAAAATGCATCACTATGAAATTTTTTAGGATTCTACCTTATATTGCTTTTCTAATTTTGTTAATTGGTTGTAATTTTTCCGAAGAAAAAGGCGATACAAAAAAGAATGTTCTCAAAAAAGCGAAATCGAAAACAATAGAGCCACGTTCGGTTTCCAAAGATTTTAAAACCTATTGGTTTAGCGGTACGGCCGAAATTACTTCGTATAGTTTAATGCAAGAGCGCTACGGCGAAATTCGCGAAGGCACAGCGGTAAACATTTTTGTTTCTGAAGATTTTCTACCCGATGCTCAGGTAAAAGCAAACAATTATTCAGATAAAAATGTTTCAGTTTTAAAACTAAATCAAATGAAGCGTTTTAACACCGGCATTTATCCCTACGCTATCATGACCAGCACTTTTAACCCTATTTCGGAAAAGGAACACGCGTTAAAAATTACAAATAGCGTGCAGGAATGGTGCGGCCAAGTGTATATGCAACTCAACAACCGAGATAATTTTGAAATTGAAAGTCGTTCGTATTTTCAAGGCGAAGCAGACCAAAAAATATCCTTGCCAAAAACGTATTTAGAGAACGAACTTTGGAACCTGATACGAATAAATCCTGAAGAATTACCAACGGGTGATGTTATGATTATACCTTCGTTTGAATATTTACGACTTCGACATAAAGAAATAAAACAGCACAATGCTTTTGCCAGTTTAAAACAGGGCGACTCATTAACCAGTTACACCTTAAATTACCCCGATTTACAACGGCAATTGATGGTGTTTTTTAACAGTACTTTTCCGTATGAAATTGAAAAATGGGAAGAGATAAACGCTGCCGACCAAAACGATACTTTACGACTCAAAACCACAGCTACAAAATTAAAGCGTATTAAAATTGATTATTGGACCAAAAATGGCAACGAGCACCTTGGTCTTCGCGACACACTTAAATTGAAATAAGAAAAACTTGAAATGATAAATTTAAAAGAATTTTACCCAGAGCTGCTAGAGTCTGCAATCCTAATAGCGGCATTAATGCTATTGCGCTTAATACTAAAACGCACCGTGCGCAACTTTGCAAAAAAAATAGAAAGACTGGAGCATCGCACCGGTCTTATCATGAAACACGTAGATTTTGCCGTTTTCTTTTTAATTGTTCTGGGCTTTATTATAATCTGGGGGCTGGATTTTGAAAATCTCGGGATTGTTATGTCGTCGGTTTTTGCGGTAATAGGGATTGCATTCTTTGCACAATGGTCTATTCTTAGCAACATTACCAGCGGGGTAATTATGTTTTTTACCTTTCCGTATAAAATTGGCGATTATATTAAAATACACGATAAAGAAGCGCCCTTGGAAGGTCTAATTGAGGACATTAAAACATTCCACGTAATATTGCACACTAAAGACAACGAAATAGTAACCTACCCAAATAGTATGATGCTGCAAAAAGGTGTGAGTATTATTAAAGTTGAAGAATTCTACGAGCAACAACACGAACTCGATAAAAATAAGGAAGTGCTGCCCCACGATTAATTTTTACAAATAAGTATCTTTGAAGGGTTTTTGAGTAATTTAGTCCTATTGTTGTATGCATAAACTAGTTTTCCTTCGCTTTTTACTTTTATTTATCACCGTATCTATTAGCGCGCAAGCACCCAAAAAACCTACTGCTTCCGAAATTTACCACAATCTTCAGAAACTTAATTTTATTGGGTCGGCACTTTATATTGCGGCACATCCCGATGACGAAAATACGCGACTTATTTCTTATCTGGTCAATGATGTTCACGCAAATACAGCATATCTTTCCATTACGCGAGGCGACGGTGGCCAAAATTTAATTGGACCTGAATTACGCGAATTGTTGGGTGTAATCCGCACCCAAGAGCTACTTGCCGCTCGTAAAACAGACGGCGGTGAGCAATTCTTTACCCGGGCAAACGATTTTGGGTATAGCAAAAACCCCGAAGAAACTTTTGAATTTTGGACGAAGAACGAAGTGCTGAGCGATGTGGTAATGACCATTAGAAAGTTTAAGCCAGATATTATAGTTAACCGTTTTGACCATCGCAGTCCGGGCAGTACACACGGCCATCACACGGCTTCGGCGATGTTAAGTGTTGAAGCTTTTGACGTGGTTGGCGATGCTTCAAAATTTACCAAATCTGCCGAAAACTTCGGCGTTTGGAAACCCAAACGATTATTTTTTAATACCTCTTGGTGGTTTTACGGAAGCCAAGAAAAATTTGAGAAGGCCGACAAAACCAATCACGTTTCTGTAGAAACGGGCAACTTTTTTCCTGCGCTCGGACTTTCAAATGGCGAGATAGCTTCACTAAGCCGTAGTATGCACAAATCGCAAGGATTTGGCAGCACCGGATCCCGCGGAAGCGAAACAGAATATTTAGAAATTTTAAAAGGCAGCAAACCCGCTGACAACAATTTATTTGAAGGTATTAACACCAGTTGGACCAGACTTGAAGGCGGAGAAAAAATTGGGGAGATATTAAATCCGTTGGAAGAAAATTTCAATTTTAAAGATCCGTCGCAAATGTTGCCGCAATTGCTTAAAGCCTATCCGTTGGTTTCAAATTTGAAAGATGCGCATTGGCGAAATATTAAATTAAAACAATTAAAGCAACTAATTTTAGATTGTGGCGGTATTTTTATTGAAGCCGTTGCTGAAAAAAATGCAATAAACCCGAATGAAGATTTTAAAGTAAACATTGAAGCTATTAATCGCGGAGATGGTATTGTTTCCATACAATCCGTGAAAAATACGAAAGGTAAAACACTATGGGATACTGCTGAAAATCTTCCCTTCAACGAAAAGAAAAATTTTGAAATAACAGTAAATTCTGGGAATAACACTCCACTTTATTCCTCACCCTATTGGCTAAACGAGAAAGGTTCAGTTGGTATGTACGCTGCTCCGGAAGCTTTAATAGGCCTGCCCGAAACCCCTGCTTTGGAAAAAGTTGTTTTTGAACTTCAATTTCAAAATATTACAATTCCTTTTACAAAAAATGTAATCTACAAATATAACGACCCTGTAAAGGGCGAAGTCTATAGACCGTTAGAGGTTCTACCAGAAGTTACCGCTTCCCTACCCGAAAAAGTGTTGATTTTTGCCAGCAATGAACCGGAAGATGTTTCGGTAATTGTTCGCGCGGGGAAGGATGCAATTTCTGGAAATGTGCGTTTACAACACCCCGACGGATGGATTGTTGAACCGTTGCAGCAAAGCTTTCAACTAACACGAGCCGGCGAAACAAAAACTTTTAAATTTAAGGTTACTCCACCACAGGGACAAAGCGAAGGTTATTTAAAAACGAATGTACTTGCCGAAGGCAAAACTTTTAATAAAGAATTAGCGGTTATTGATTATGAACATATTCCGTATCAAAGTGTGTTGCTGCCTTCAGAAGCCAAGGTTGCAAAAATAGATATTCAGAAAAAGGGAGAAAATATAGGCTATATAAACGGCGCCGGTGATGCCATTCCTGAAAGCTTAAAGCAAATTGGCTATTCGGTTTCTACTATTGATCCGTTGAATATTTCGGCAGAAAACCTGCAACCATTTGATGCAATTGTAATAGGAATTCGTGCTTACAACACTGTTCCCGAGCTCGCGTTTGCGCAAACTGCCTTAAATAATTACGTAGAAAACGGGGGAACTATTGTAGTTCAGTACAATACAAGCCGCGGCTTGGTTTCTGAAAGTTTTGCACCCTATTCACTACAACTTTCACGGGACCGAGTAACCGATGAATTTTCGGAAGTTGAAATACTAGCGCCAGAAAATCCGTTACTAAACACACCCAATAAAATCACTCAAAAAGATTTTGAAGGATGGGTACAGGAACGAGGCTTATATTTTCCCGATAAGTGGGCGAAGGAATTTACGCCAATTTTAGGGATGAATGATACAGGTGAAGTTCAAACAAAGGGCTCGCTATTAGTGGCAAAATACGGCAAAGGATATTATATTTATACGGGCTTGAGTTTTTTTCGCGAACTTCCAGCGGGTGTACCCGGAGCCTATAGGTTGTTTGCAAATTTGCTTTCAATTGGAAAATAATTTATAAAATGGTGACTGAAGAAAAACAAAAATTTGTCTGGAAATGGAGCTATACCCTTGTACTCCTATTTAATACAGTATATATTTATCTGTTTTATTTACTAATGCAAAACTTCGCATAAATGCAGCAGATAGACTGGATTGTTTTAATAGGAACACTACTCTTTATTGTGCTTTACGGCACATGGAAATCGCGGCAACAAAAGGACGTTGGCGACTATTTAAAAGGGGGCAATACTGCGCATTGGTGGACCATTGGGTTAAGTGTAATGGCCACTCAAGCCAGCGCCATCACCTTTCTATCAACACCCGGTCAGGCTTTCCACGACGGGATGGGGTTTGTGCAATTTTACTTTGGATTGCCCATTGCAATGGTTATTATTTGTTTGGTTTTTATACCAATTTATCACAAATTAAATGTTTACACTGCCTACGAATATCTTGAAAGTAGGTTCGATAAAAAAACCCGTACCCTCACAGCTATATTGTTTTTAATTCAGCGAGGGCTTGCTTGTGGCATTACCATTTTTGCACCCTCAATTATCCTTTCGGCCGTATTGGGCTGGAATTTGATTTATTTGAATATTATCATTGGTGTACTCGTAATTATTTACACAGTAAGTGGCGGCACAAAAGCTGTAAGCGTTACTCAAAAGCAGCAAATGGCGGTAATATTTTTCGGGATGTTTGTAGCATTTCTATTAATTCTAAATTATTTACCGCTCGATATAACTTTTACCAAGGCGTTGGAAATAGCGGGTGCCAATGGCAAAATGGACATCTTGGATTTTTCATTCGATTTTGATAATCGCTACACCTTTTGGAGTGGAATAATTGGTGGAACATTTTTAGCCCTTTCATATTTCGGCACCGATCAAAGTCAAGTTCAACGTTATCTTTCGGGCAGAAGTGTAAAGCAAAGCCAGATGGGGTTGATAATGAATGGCTTATTAAAAGTGCCAATGCAATTCTTTATTTTATTAGTGGGAATAATGGTATTTGTATTTTATCAGTTTAACAGCTCTCCGCTCCACTTTAATCCTTCTGCGGTAAAGGATGTGAAGAGTTCAGAATACGCAGGCGAATACAAAGCTTTAGAGCTAAAAAAAGATGCTCTGGACCAACAGCTGGCTGCGTCGCAAATAGATTATTCAAGAGCGCAATCTGCTGTTGAAAAGCAGACTATTGCAGAAGAAATAAAACGTTTAAACCAAAGTGAACAGCAACTACGAGACACCTCTGTATCGTTAATAAAAAAAGCCAATCCAAATGCCGAAACCAACGACAAGGATTACGTTTTTATTCATTTTATTTTAGAAAATTTACCCCGTGGTTTAATTGGCTTGCTTTTGGCGGTAATACTAAGTGCGGCTATGTCATCAACCGCCTCCGAGCTAAATGCCTTGGGAAGTACTACCACCATAGATTTATATAAAAGAAACGTTCCCGGCAAACGAGAAAAACATTATGTTGCCGCCTCACGGGGTTTTACTCTTTTATGGGGTATTATTGCCATAGGTGTTGCCTGTACTGCAAATTTATTCGACAATCTAATTCAGTTGGTGAATATTATTGGCTCCATATTTTATGGTAATGTTTTGGGTATTTTCCTACTGGCCTTTTTTATAAAATACGTACGCAGTAAAGCTGTTTTTATTGCGGCCTTAATAACACAAATTATCATAATTTATTTTTGGTATATAGACCTGATGCCCTATTTATGGCTCAATTTAGTGGGTTGTACTTTGGTTATGGGTATTGCAGTATTACTGCAAATTATGCTGCCAAAAAACAATGGCGATACAGTTGTGGCACAGGAAGTTTAAATAAACTATCTCAAGTATAAACCGCGACGCAGAAATTTATATTTTCTTAATTGGGAGCGGTAGTAGATGTAATTTAAATCCACCTTAAATAACCCTAATGATTTTCGTTGAATTTTTAAAGTCTGTATAACTGCATCCAAGAATAAATAAGTAATAAAAGACTTACCCGTAAAGCGCTAATACACGTATATATACAAAATTATCGTTTTGCGCCTTCAGGGAATTGAACCTTATCGGGAGATGCGTTTAATACTGGCAAGGCATGTTTTAAAATACGGTTTCTACGACCAGTTGTATCTTCGGGCTCCACAGGATAGGAAATAACTGCTTCCATCCAAGCATTTGCATTTATTCTAAAATAAACCGCTGGCTGCCATTTTTCATATTTTTGAGCTTCCAACTGGGGGTAACGATTCTTAAAATCGGTACGTGCAGCCGTTAATAATGAATCTTCCACAAATTGCAAATCGCTAGTGTATGCAACCTGAACAGGCGTTTCATTCCAAATAAATGGTACTTCAGAACCCGAATAATTAATTACTTCTTCTCTTAAGATTAAACTATTGGGAAATCTAATTATCCTACCACTTCGTCTATCGTTTACCAAATAATCGCCACTACATTCCAAAATCGAGGTATCTAAATAACTTATTTCTACTACATCGCCTCGAAACCCCTTAATTTGAATTCGATCGCCCACTAAATATGAGCGCCTAAATATTAAATAAACCCATGCAATAAATGAGGTTATGGGAGCTTGCAATGCAAAACCCACCACTAATGAAAACAATCCGAAGCTTACTATGGACGCGTAAAAACTTTCGAATAAAAAGGAAATTACAACGGTAAAACTGAATACAATAGACAGAAATCTAATAATTCGCAATAAATTATACCTGTCGCCTTCTAGATGTGTTTTATTGTTTACAACCTTCGAAATAATTCTACTTATTAAAAAGATTAAACCAATTAAAAATAAACTTAAACTCAGTTTTTTTAGAAAGGGAATATACTCGTCATAAGCGTCAAAAAAATCTAAATCCAATAAATAATGAATGGCAATTAGCAGTACGGTCATTATTCCATAAATTGCAATCCATTGATTATCATTCCTCTTTTTCATAATACTTAAGTGCTATATTTATAAAGTTTAAAAAATACAGCAATTTAAATTAATAGCATATCTTCAACATAAAATTTTATTGGTTAATTTAGGTATTTGAAAGTTTCAATTTAATTTTTTCATTTTAAAATCCAACTTCTTTTAAAAAATCAATCTGTGTTTAATAAATAATTTGATGATAAAAACGAGAATAGCAAACAGCAACGATTTTGATGGTATTTTGGCACTTCAGCAAAAATATCTGTTTGGCAATTTAAGTGAGAGCGAACGAAAAAACGGTTTTGTAACAACGCCTTTTACGAGGCTTCAATTAGAAGAAATTTGCAAACAAAATGGAATTTTTGTAGCCGAAAACGCAAGCAAATGCATTGTTTCCTACGTTTTCGCAGGAAGCTGGACGTATTTTAAACAATGGGAAATTTTTAGATTTATGATTTCGCGTTTCCCCGAGCTTTCCTTTCAAGGCGTTGCAATTACTACCGAAAACAGTTTTCAATACGGCCCCATTTGTATTGCTGAAAAATATAGAGGAAGCGGATTGTTAAATAAGATTTTTGAAGAAATGCGGATTGAGTTTTATAAAAAATACCCCATTTCCATTACCTTTATAAACAAAGTAAATACAATTTCGGAAAAAGCGCACACCTTAAAATTAGGCTGGGAAATAATAGACGAGTTTCAGTTTAATAACAACAACTATATAGGCTTAGCCTTTAATATGAAAAACTCCGTGCTTACGTAAAAAGTACAGAAGTACAGAAAATTATTCAACCTTTAATCTTAGTGCTTCAGGCGAATCGGTTTTTATTCCTATTAGGCCGTACTTTGTTTCTCCTGGGTTTATAAGCATGCCATTTAAATCGTAAATCATTAGTTCAGATTTAAAATTTGAATTGGCAGAACTGGCTGCCAATAAGTTTCCTGCTGCTAAGCCAGGGCCCAAAACCACCCCTACCGGAAAGGACCAATTAGTTTCTTGAACTCCGTAAGGGTTCGTTTCTGTAGTGTACAAGTTTAAAGGGGTAAGCAATAAAAACAGCAAATAGGAAGCGGGACTCTGTTTCAGTTTTTTAAACACTCGGTCGTTTTCCATTACAGGTACTTCGGTGCCATTGGCGTAAACCAATTTTACATCTCTCCCAAACATTAAACTTTTATCAGATTCGTTGGTAACTTTTATTGCGACCAATTTTACTCCCTTCTTTACTTCGTTCTTTTCATATTTTTTATAAAGAAGATCGTATTTATATTCCAATTTCACCCCTTTTTCAACAGTATTGGAAAGAAAGTTTATAGTTTTGGGTTGAATTGTTTTGTACCCTGATGCGCAACTGGTAAGTGAAATTACCACAAGAAGGAGTAAGGTAATTTTTAAGAATTTCATAGGTTAGGATTTTGTATTGAGGCTCTTTTTAGAAAGTTGCTAAAGTAGAGGATTTTTTTTAAAAACGATAATGTTATTTTTTAAAAATTAATTTAGAAATCCGATTGTTACCAGATGCAAAAGCTAGGGTATCATTTACAAATTCAATTGCAAAAAATCCTTCTTTCGAAAGTTGTTTCCAACTTTTTCCGCCATTGCCGCTAAAAGAAATTCCGGGCGAACCTACGGCAACAATCCCCTGCCCTTCCGTACCGGGAATATATTTAACGGCAGAACGATATCCAGGTTCCTTGCCGTTGGCAATCAACTTCCAGGTTTTACCACCGTTTTTGGTTATGGCTTTGTTGCCCTCGTTAAAGGCTTTATCTTCCCAGTTTCCGCCGAAAATAATACCGTTTTTTTCGTCTAAGAAATCAATACTGTAAATACCGGTCATTGTTCTTCCCTGAACAATAGGTGTATTAAAAATTTCCCAGGTTTTCCCTTTGTCGGCAGTGTGCATTACGCGCGATTTTTTTCCACCAGTGGCTACCCAAGCGTGGTCGCCAAAAATAGCAATATTGCTATTACTCGCTGCAAAAGCTGCTTCGCCATTTTCAACTCTTGGGAGGGTTTCGCATGAAATTTTTTGCCATGAATTACCGCCATCGCGGGTTATAATTACCGACATACAATTTTCAACAGGATCGCCAATGGCAATGCCATCGGTATCGTTCCAAAATTTCATGGAATCGTAAAAAACCCGTTCTCCTTTTTCCGTGTAAACTTCTTCAATATTGGTGGCTTCGGTACCGTTAAAACCTATTTTATATAACACTGCAGGATTAGAAATGCTCAATACAAAAACGGCTTCATTAGTAGCTGCAATTGAACGAAAATGCAACAAGGAATCGCCGTATTTAATATTTGCCAGTTTGGGAGTATCGCCGTCAATTAGTCCTACTTTACCTTTATCTGCTGCAAACCACACCCTATTTTCGTCTAACGGCTCAATAGCGCGAATGCTTAAACTATCAATAAAAACAGGGGTTATTTCAACTGAATTAATTTCAACTTTAGATTTATTCGTACAGGAAATAAAGCCCAAGAGGGCTAAAAATACAAGTAAAAGACGCATAGTTTCATTTTTTGCCAAAAGTAACAATAACTTTAAATTTGGGAAGGTTAATTTGTGATTCGTTGATTGGTAATTCGCTCTTGGATAATTCGGTTAATTCCGATTGGGTCGTGAAAAAACAGCGGTGGATTGCATGATTATCGATTTAGAAAACGTTTTCGATTTTAAATTCGATTTCAATTTCGATTTAAAAAGATACCTTTGCAACCGCAAAACGCACATAATGAAACTACACAGAAATTTGGTATTCGCCACCATAGATTCACTTCACTTGATTTTTAACGAAAACAAGCAGGCCGATAAAGTACTTAAAAACACCCTAAAACGCGATAAACGATGGGGTGCGCGCGATCGTGCCTTTATAGCCGAAACCACTTACGACATAGTGCGCTGGAAACGCCTATATGCCGAAATTGCTGAAGTTCGCGAACCCTTTGACCGTTCAAATCTTTTTAGGCTGTTTACCGTTTGGGCCACTTTAAATGGTATTGCAATCCCAGATTGGAAACAATTTGAAGATACCCCAACACGCCGAATTAAAGGTAGGTTCGACGAGCTTTTAAAAACAAGAAAAATGCGCGAATCTATCCCAGATTGGTTGGACGAATTGGGCGAAAAAGAATTGGGCAAAAAATGGGACAAAGAAATAGCCGCTTTAAACAAACAAGCCGATGTGGTTTTGCGTGTAAATACCTTAAAAACCACCGTAGAAGCTCTAAAAAATGAATTAGCCGACTTAGAAATTGAAACCGAAATTTTAAAGGAATATCCGCACGCCTTAAAACTAAAGGAACGCGCCAATGTATTTACCACAGATGCCTTTAAAAATGGTCTTTTTGAAGTACAGGATGCCTCTTCGCAAAAGGTGGCAGAAATACTTGATCCGCAACCAGGACAACGCGTAATTGATGCGTGTGCAGGGGCTGGCGGTAAAAGTCTTCATATCGCTACAATGATGGAGAACAAAGGCCAGTTAATTGCAATGGATATTTATGAAAATAAGCTGAACGAATTAAAACGTAGAGCGCGAAGAAACGATATTTTTAATATTGAAACCCGGGTGATTGATTCTACAAAAGTGATTAAAAAATTAATTGAAAAAGCCGATAAGGTTTTAATAGATGCGCCGTGCTCGGGCTTAGGGGTATTGCGAAGAAATCCCGATGCAAAATGGAAACTTCAACCCGAATTTATGGATAAAATCCGCGATACCCAAAAAGAGCTGCTCGATAGCTACTCGCGAATGGTAAAACCTGGCGGACAATTGGTTTACGCGACCTGTTCTATACTTCCCTCCGAAAATGAATTGCAGGTAAAGGCATTTCTTAAACGAGACGAGGGAAAAGATTTCACCCTTTTTAGAGAAGAGAAAATAATGCCGAGCAAAAGCGGTTTTGACGGATTTTATATCTCGCTTTTACAGCGAAAGGAGTAACCCATTAAAAACAGAATGTTTTAAAGGAGCGGGAAAATACCTGCTCTTTTTTTATTTCTGCAAAATTAGAAGATAGCCATCGTTTTGTATTTGCTCGTAAAGAAATTGAACCGGTTATTTTATTAATATAAATAACAGGGTCTGTATTTTTTATGATTAAAATTCCTTCAGAATTGTTTACTTTTGCACCTTCAAAAATCACCAAATATTAAAAAGAATGATTCACTTTTTTGGGAACGTTGAAACCACGGTTTTTGCAGTCCAAACCCACGGCAATATTTCAGAAGAAAACACTAAAAAGTTAGTGTGGCTTTTTGGCAACCAACCCAAAATAGCGCAATCCGTCCTGTTTATTAACGCGACGGATTTTTTTATTGGCCCGCGTGCCGCAATGGTTACTCCCTGGAGCACCAATGCCGTGGAAATTACCCAGAATATGGGTATTCCCGGAATAATTAGAATTGAGGAATTTCACAACAGCACGGTAGAGAAAGATACTTTTGACCCTATGCTGTCGCAGAAATTTAAGCAATTGGACCAAGATATTTTTGATATCCATTTGCAGCCCGAGCCTGTTTTGGAAATTGAAAATATTTCGGAATACAACGAAAAAGAAGGCTTGGCATTAAATGCCGAAGAAGTTGAATACCTTGAAAACCTTTCAAAAAAATTAGAAAGAAATTTAACCGATAGTGAAGTTTTCGGTTTTAGTCAAGTTAATAGCGAGCATTGCCGCCACAAGATTTTTAATGGTGTTTTTGAAATTGACGGCAAGGAAATGCCCTCTTCCCTATTTAAATTAATTAAAAAAACTTCGGCTGAAAACCCGAACGATATTGTTTCGGCATATAAAGATAACGTGGCTTTTGTAAAAGGCCCCAATGTAAAGCAATGGGCGCCAAAAAGCGCAGACAAACCCGATTGGTACGAAGAAAAGGATTTTGAGAGTGTTATTTCACTTAAAGCCGAAACGCACAATTTTCCAACTACTGTAGAGCCTTTTAACGGTGCCGCTACGGGCAGTGGGGGCGAAATTCGTGACCGACTGGCCGGAGGAAAAGGTTCGTTGCCATTGGCGGGAACTGCAGTTTATATGACCTCCTACTCGCGTTTAAACGAAGAGCGCCCTTGGGAAAAGGGAATGAAAGAACGCGATTGGCTTTACCAAACGCCGCTCGATATTTTGATAAAAGCCAGTAACGGCGCATCAGATTTTGGAAATAAATTTGGACAGCCATTAATTGCCGGTTCGGTACTCACTTTTGAGCACGAAGAAGATGCTCGAAGATTAGGCTTCGATAAAGTTATAATGCTTGCGGGTGGAATTGGCTACGGCAAAGCGAGCCAAGCCATAAAAGATAAACCTAAAGAAGGCGATAAAATTGTTGTTTTAGGTGGTGATAATTACCGAATTGGAATGGGCGGTGCCGCGGTTTCTTCGGCAGATACGGGTGAATTTCACAGTGGTATTGAGCTAAACGCAATACAACGAAGCAATCCCGAAATGCAAAAACGCGCCGCAAACGCAATCCGCGCTATGGTGGAAAGCGACGTAAATCCGATAGTTTCTATTCACGACCACGGTGCTGGTGGGCATTTAAATTGCTTAAGCGAATTAGTTGAGGACACCGGCGGGCGTATTGAACTGGACAAACTCCCCATTGGCGATCCGACCCTATCTGCAAAGGAAATTATGGGCAACGAGAGCCAAGAGCGTATGGGCTTGATTATAAATGACGCGCATATTCAAAAACTGCAAAAGGTGGCAGAACGCGAACGTTCTCCAATGTACGAGGTGGGACAAGTAACTGGCGATCAACGTTTCTGTTTTGAGAACGAAAAGGGTGAAAAACCAATGGATTTCGCTTTGGAAGATATGTTTGGCAGCTCACCAAAAACTGTAATGGTTGATAAAACCATTAATAGAAATTATAAAAACGCGGCTTACGATGTTTCAAAAATAAAAGAATACGTTGCACAAGTGCTTCAATTGGAGGCAGTGGCTTGCAAAGATTGGCTTACCAATAAAGTAGATCGCTGCGTTACCGGACGAGTTGCCAAACAACAAACTGCCGGGCCGTTGCAATTACCGTTAAACAATTGCGGCGTCATGGCGTTGGATTATCACGGAAAAGAAGGCGTTGCCACTTCAATAGGTCACTCGCCATTAACCGCCTTGATTAATCCTGCAGCAGGTTCGCGCAATGCAATTACTGAATCTTTGACCAATATTGTTTGGGCACCATTAAAAGATGGTTTGAAAAGTATTTCACTTTCTGCAAACTGGATGTGGCCTTGTAACAATGAAGGTGAAGACGCTCGTTTGTATGAGGCGGTAAAGGCAGTTTCAGACTTTTCAATAGAGTTAGGCATCAACGTTCCCACTGGAAAGGATTCACTTTCCATGAAGCAAAAATACAAGGATGGCGAAGTAATTTCTCCCGGTACAGTAATTATTTCGGCAGCAGGAAATTGTAACGACATTCAAAAAGTTGTTGAGCCAGTACTGCAAAGAAACGGGGGCAGCATTTATTACATTAATATTTCAC
The DNA here is from genome assembly GCF_029814825.1 of Aequorivita marisscotiae. NCBI lineage: Bacteria > Pseudomonadati > Bacteroidota > Flavobacteriia > Flavobacteriales > Flavobacteriaceae > Aequorivita > Aequorivita marisscotiae. Next base: position 3,143,882 of record NZ_CP122379.1, read on the forward strand.
AGGACACGTTTAAATTGGGCGGTTCATCTTTTGGCCAGGTTTTGAATTCCATCGGAAATGAAGCTCCAACAGTAAAAAGTGCACAATATGTAAAAACGGTTTTTAACACATTACAGCAGTTAATTCGCGATAAAAAAATACTTGCCGGACACGATGTGGCTTCGGGTGGATTGATTACCACTTTATTGGAAATGTGTTTTGCAGATGTGAATTTGGGCGCCAATTTAGATCTTTCAGGCTTAGGTGAAAGCGATTTGGTAAAATTACTTTTTGCTGAAAATGCAGGAGTTGTAATTCAAGCTTCGGAAGATGCCTCAGTTGAAAAAATACTTGCTTCAAAAAATATAGATTTTAAAAAGATTGGAACAGTTTCAAAAAATGAAATGCTTCAATTAAAAAGTAATTCCGAAGAGCTTAGTTTCAGCATTCCTGAAATGCGCGATACTTGGTATAAAACTTCGTATTTATTGGATAGAAACCAAAGCGGGGAAAAACTTGCGAAAGAGCGATTCAGCAATTATAAAAATCAGCCGTTACAGTTTGAGTTTCCGAAGAATTTCACCGGAAAGTCCTCCCCCAACCCCTCCAAAGGAGGGGAGCGTCCGAAAGCAGCCGTTATTCGCGAAAAAGGAAGTAACAGCGAGCGTGAAATGGCGTATATGATGCATCTCGCAGGTTTTGATGTAAAAGATGTGCATATGACCGACCTTATTGAAGGCCGCGAAACTTTGGAAGACATAAAATTGCTCGTTGCCGTTGGTGGTTTTAGCAATAGCGATGTTTTAGGCAGCGCCAAAGGTTGGGCCGGTGCATTTTTATACAACGAAAAAGCAAATACGGCATTAAAGAATTTCTTCGCAAAAGATGATACACTTTCCCTAGGGGTTTGTAATGGTTGTCAGCTTTTTGTGGAGCTTGGGTTGTTAAACCCCGAAGACGAAGAAAAACCAAAAATGCTTCACAATGACACTGGTAAGTTTGAATGTGTTTTTACTTCAGTAAAAATTCAGGAGAACAATTCGGTAATGCTGTCATCCATGGCGGGAAGTACTTTGGGAATTTGGTCTGCACACGGCGAAGGGAAATTTAGTTTTCCCAAGGATGAAAACCATTATAATATAGTAGCAAAATACGGTTACGATGCATTACCCGCAAACCCCAACGGTAGCGATTTTAACACCGCAATGATGACCGATAAAACGGGAAGACATTTAGTAATGATGCCGCACTTGGAGCGTTCTACCTTCCCTTGGAATTGGGCCTATTATCCAAAAGATAGAAATGATGATAAGGTTTCGCCTTGGGTACAAGCTTTGGTGAATGCGCGGGAGTGGATTGAGAGAAAGTAAAATTCGAGAAAGATTTTAAAAACTGCTAGAATATTCAGTATCTTTAAGGAATGGCGCTATGAGCCATTCCTTTTTTATTTTAAAAGCGAAACTAAAATAATTTTGTTATTTTCACTTCCTCAACATTACTATCATGACAGAACCAAAAAGACTCTTCGACTTTCCATATTATCAACTTGAAAATTATCCACAGGAAAAGGCTCTAGTTACTAAATACAACGGTACTTGGGTTGCTACTTCTACTCAAGAATATATAGATAAAGCCAATGCCATAAGCCGAGCTTTGATACAGATGGGCGTAAAACCCAACGATAAAGTTGCGTTAATCTCCACCACCAACCGCACCGAATGGAACATTTGCGATATTGGTATTATGCAAACCGGTGCACAGGACGTACCTATTTATCCAACCATTTCGGAAACTGAATACGAATATGTGCTTAACCACAGTGAAGCTATGTATTGTTTTGTTTCCGATAAAGAAGTTTACGACAAATTAATGGCTATTAAGGCCAACGTGCCCACCCTAAAAGAGGTTTATACATTTGATGAAATTGAAGGTGCAAAAAACTGGGCCGAGGTTTTGGAGAAGGGTAAAGACGAGTCTAACCAAGACGAAGTAGAGAAAAGAAAAGAAGCTATTAACGAAGACGATGTAGCTACCTTAATATATACCTCTGGCACCACTGGCAAGCCAAAGGGCGTTATGCTCTCACATAAAAATATAGCGAGCAATGCAAAGTTTAGTGCCGAAAGATTGCCCATAGAATTAGGTAAATCGTCGGCTTTGAGTTTTCTGCCCGTTTGCCACGTTTACGAACGCATGTTGCATTATATGTACCAATATTGTGGGGTGGAACTACATTTTGCCGAATCGCTTGAAACAATTAGCGACAACCTAAAAGAAGTAAAACCCGAAGTAATGACGGCCGTACCCAGACTTTTGGAAAAAGTGTACGATAAAATCTACGCCAAAGGCGCCGAACTTACAGGAATTAAGAAAAAACTCTTCTTTTGGGCAGTAGATCTCGGACTTAAATACGAACCCTACAACGAAAACGGCTGGTGGTACGAAAGTCAGCTTAAATTGGCCAACAAGCTTATTTTTAGCAAATGGCGCGAAGCTTTAGGTGGAAATTTAAAAGCCATAGCTTCGGGTAGTGCACCGTTGCAACCGCGATTGGCACGCGTATTTAATGCAGCGCAAATTCCGGTAATGGAAGGTTATGGGCTAACAGAAACTTCTCCCGTGGTATCGGTAAACGATATGCGTAACAAAGGTTTTAAAATTGGAACCGTGGGCAGGCCTCTAAGGGAAACGGAGGTTAAAATTGCCGAAGATGGCGAGATTTTGGTAAAAGGCCCACAAGTAATGGTTGGCTATTATAAGAATGAGGAGGAAACCGAAAAAGTAATGGAAGGCGGTTATTTCCATACGGGTGATATTGGTGAAATTGACAGCGACGGCTTTTTAAAGATCACCGATCGTAAAAAAGAAATGTTTAAAACCAGCGGGGGAAAATACGTGGCTCCACAAGTAATTGAGAACGTGATGAAACAATCGCGTTTTATAGAACAAATAATGGTAATTGGCGAAGGCGAAAAAATGCCCGCCGCCCTCATTCAGCCAGATTTTGAGTTTGTAAAAGAATGGGGCGCACTAAAAAACCACAACCTACCTTCAGACCCAAAGGAATTGGTAAAGAACAAAGAAGTAATTGCCCGCATACAAGAAGAAGTAGACCATTACAACGAAAAGTTCGGGCATTGGGAAAAAGTGAAAAAGTTTGAATTAACTCCCGAGGTTTGGAGCATCGAGGGCGGACAATTAACCCCAACGATGAAAATGAAACGCAAAATAATTAAAGCGGATTATATAGATTTGTATAACAAGATTTACGAACACACCTCATAATTTAAAGTGAATTGGCTCCTCCTAATTATCGGCGGCCTCTTTGAAGTTGGCTTTGCAGCTTGCCTCGGTAAAGTAAAGGAAACCACAGGCTGGGAAGCTAAATTTTGGTTCCTTGGGTTCCTGATTTGTCTCGCCATAAGTATGGCTTTTCTTATAAAAGCATCAAAAACACTTCCCATTGGTACCGCCTATGCAGTCTGGACCGGCATTGGTGCTGTGGGAACTGTTTTAGTAGGAATTTTCTATTTTAACGAACCAGCAACTTTCTGGCGGGTTTTCTTTCTTACTACGCTAATTGCTTCCATAGTGGGATTGAAATTTGTAGCCAATTAAAGTTCCGTTAAACTATTTTCTTACCTCTACACATTTTTATATCTTTAAAAGAAAAGCTTTCTTTTTAAAATGAAAACCATTTGGACCATAGGCCATTCCACCCGAAGCATCGACGAGTTTTTAAAATTATTGACCACCTTCAATATTAAGACACTCGTTGACGTACGCCATTATCCCGGTTCCAGAAAATTTCCGCAGTACAACAAAGACAGTTTAGAAATATCACTTCCTGAAAACGGTGTTGAGTATGAACATTTGGTAGATTTAGGGGGTCGTAGAAAACCGATGCCAGAATCGAACAACGATGCCTGGCGATTAGATTCGTTTAAAGGCTATGCAGATTATATGGAAACCGAACAGTTTAAGCAAGCGTTAAAATCATTAAAGGAAATTGCCACAGTAAAACAAACCTCAATAATGTGTGCCGAAGCGGTTTGGTGGAGCTGCCATCGCTCTTTAATTGCAGATATTTTAAAAGCAGACGGTTGGAAAGTTTTGCACATTATGGGTGAAAATAATGCAACAGAGCACCCCTACACCGCCCCCGCAAAAGTGATAAATGGGAAGTTAGATTATTCGAAGGAAAAAGAAATAAAGACGTGAGACGCGATGATGTAAGACGTGAGACTCGTGTACGTATCAGATAAAGTTTACTTCTTATATATTTAATAATTAGTCCTACGTCCTAAGTCCTACAGTTTTAAGTCAAACATTTTTCACATATACTATGCGTGCATAATAAAATTTTGTATCTTTGGTTTTCCACTTTTTTCAGGAATATTAAATGCAAGAAAAACATAAAGAGAAAACCATAGATTATATACTGCGTTCTACTTGGATAAATGTTTCAAAAATGTACAATGAAGAAGCAGGAAAAAAAGGAAGCACCATGGCCACGGGTTTTGCATTAATAAGTATAGATCCGGAAGCAGGAACACCTTCTACCGCGCTCGGACCCAAAATGGGGATGGAGGCCACCAGCCTTTCGCGGACCCTTAAATCTATGGAGCAAAAGGGATTGATAACACGCAAACCCAATCCAGATGATGGACGCGGCGTGCTCATACATTTAACGCCATTTGGAAAAGAAATGCGCGAATTTTCTAAAGGTGTTGTTTTAGGTTTTGATGAAGCGGTTCAAAAAAACGTATCGACCGAAGAACTGGAAACCTTTAAAAAAGTAGCAAATACAATAAACGAATTGATAAATTCAAAAAAAATATACGAACAAGATTAGGAACTGGAGGGCAGTATTTTACGCACTGAACTCATAATATATAACTAGAAAAAATGTCAAAAAGAAGAATTAACAAAGTAGCGGTAATCGGTTCCGGAATAATGGGAAGCGGCATAGCTTGCCATTTCGCCAATATTGGTGTGGAAGTGCTTTTGCTAGACATTGTTCCACGCGAACTTACAGATGCCGAAAAAAAGAAAGGGCTAACCCTGGAAGATAAAGTGGTGCGCAACCGTATTGTAAACGACGATTTGCAGAAAGCAATAAAAAGCAACCCTGCTCCACTCTATCACAAGGATTTTGCAAAACGAATTTCCACCGGAAATTTAGAAGACGATATATCGAAAGTAAAAACTGCCGATTGGATAATTGAAGTGGTAATTGAACGTTTGGATATCAAAAAACAAGTTTTTGAAAATCTAGACAAACACAGAAAGCCGGGCACGCTAATTACTTCCAATACTTCCGGTATTCCTATAAAATTTATGAGTGAAGGGCGAAGTGAGGATTTCCAGAAACACTTCTGCGGAACACACTTTTTTAATCCACCGAGATATTTAAAATTATTTGAAATTATTCCAGGTCCAAAAACTTCACCCGAAGTATTGGAATTCCTAAATGGTTACGGTGAAAAATTTCTCGGAAAAACTTCCGTTGTCGCAAAAGACACCCCTGCATTTATAGGAAACAGAATTGGAATCTTCGGAATCCAAAGTCTGTTTCATCAAGTGAAGGAAATGGGGCTCACCATTGAAGAAGTAGATAAATTAACCGGCCCGGTAATTGGTCGTCCAAAATCCGCAACTTTCCGTACGGTAGACGTTGTAGGTTTAGACACATTGGTACACGTTGCAAAAGGTATTTATGACAACGTACCCGATGACGAGGAGCACGGCATTTTCCAAATTCCCGGTTTTATCGATACCATGATGGAAAAAAAATGGTTGGGTAGCAAAAGCGGACAAGGTTTCTACAAAAAGGTAAAAAATGACGACGGAAGTAGCGAAATTCTATCGCTTGATCTCGATACCATGGAATATCGAAAAAGCAAAAAAGCATCTTTCGGCACTTTGGAAAAAACAAAATCGGTTGATAAAGTTACAGACCGTTTTCCAATTCTTATTAAAGGTGAAGATAAAGCTGGCGAATTTTACCGAAAAAACTTCGGCGCAATGTTCGCCTATGTTTCAAAACGAATTCCTGAAATAACCGACGAGCTTTACAAGATTGATGATGCCATGAAAGCTGGTTTTGGCTGGGATAACGGTCCATTTGAAATCTGGGATGCCGTTGGCGTTAAAAAGGGAATTGAATTAATAAAAGATTTAGGGAAAGAACCAGCCGCTTGGGTTAATGAAATGCTTGACGCTGGCGTAGAGTCATTCTATACCGTAAAAGACGGAAACACCTATTATTACGATATTCCACAGAAAAAACATGTAAAAGTTCCCGGACAGGATTCGTTTATAATTTTAGACAACATCCGTAAAACTTCCGAAGTTTTTAGAAATAACGGGGTTATAGTTGAGGATCTGGGCGACGGTATCTTAAACGTAGAATTTATAAGTAAGATGAACGCCGTAGGTGGCGACGTTTTGGCTGGAATAAATAAAGCAATTGATTTGGCCGAAAAAGATTACGACGGTTTGGTAATTGCCAATAACGGCAAAAACTTTTCAGTTGGCGCCAATATTGGAATGATATTTATGATGGCCGTAGAGCAGGAATATGATGAATTGAACGCTGCGGTAAAATACTTTCAGGATACAAGCATGCGACTTCGTTATTCGTCGATTCCCGTTGTGGTTGCGCCGCACGGAATGACATTGGGCGGAGGTTGTGAGTTTACATTACACGCAGATCGTGTGGTTGCAGCAGCCGAAAGTTACATTGGATTGGTTGAGTTTGGCGTTGGGGTTATTCCCGGCGGAGGCGGTTCTAAAGAAATGGCAATGCGTGCGAGCGATACATTTATGAAAGACGATGTGGAGTTAAACAGACTTCAGGAATATTTCCTGACCATTGCAATGGCAAAAGTTTCCACTTCGGCTTACGAAGCTTACGATACGGGAATTCTTAAAAAAGGAAAAGATATCGTAATTGTTAATCAAAACAGACAAATAGCCGCAGCGAAGGAAGTAGCGCGTTTTATGGCCGATCAAGGATATACGAAACCAATACAAAGAACCGATGTAAAAGTACTCGGAAAACAGGCCTTGGGAATGTTCCTCGTAGGGACCGACCAAATGGTTGCCGGTAATTACATTAGCGAGCACGATAAAAAAATTGCAAATAAGCTTGCCTACGTGATGGCGGGTGGTGATTTAAGCGAAGGAAGTTACGTAAGCGAGCAATATTTGCTAGATCTTGAAAGAGAAGCGTTCTTGAGCCTTACGGGTGAAAGAAAGACTTTGGAAAGATTACAACATATGATTCAGAAAGGGAAACCGTTGCGTAATTAAAAAGACTTAAGACTATATGACGTAAGATATAGGACTTAAAACCCTTTAAAACTGAGGTTTAATTTGTTAATAAATATAGAAGATATGGCTGCAAAACATAATTTTAGAAAACTTACTATTTGGAATGAAGGTATTGAATTGGCGAAAGAAACATATGCCACCACTAAAATATTTCCAAAATCTGAAACTTATGGATTGTCTAATCAGATGCAGCGATGCGCAGTATCTGTACCTTCAAATATTGCAGAAGGAACTGCTAAAAGCTCCGATAAACATTTTCTTCAATATTTAGAAACAGCTTTGGGCTCAGCCTTTGAATGGGAAACACAACTAATTATATCTTATGAAATAGGATATATTTCGGAGGAAACGTTTACACATTTAGAAACTAAAATTCAGAAAATCCAAGGAATGTTAACGCGTTTTATGGAAAGTCTGTCAAATCACTAATATAAATTTAAGACTTAAAACAAAGGATTGTATAGTTTAGTCTTACGTCCTACGTCTTACCGTCTTAAGTCAAAAATTAAAACTATGAAACAAAGAACTGCTTATATTGTTAAAGCATACAGAACCGCAGTGGGTAAAGCACCCCGCGGAGTTTTCCGTTTTAAAAGACCAGACGAACTGGCTGCGGAAACTATTAAATATATAATGAACGAATTGCCGCAACTCGACAAAAAACGAATTGACGACGTAATCGTGGGCAATGCAATGCCCGAAGCCGAGCAAGGTCTGAATATGGGTAGGTTGATTTCGTTGATGGGGCTTGATATTGTTGATATCCCCGGAATGACGGTAAACCGCTATTGCGCATCGGGATTGGAGACAATTTCAATTGCAACAGCAAAAATTCAAAGTGGAATGGCAGATTGTATAATTGCCGGTGGTGCAGAAAGCATGAGCTTTATTCCTATGGGTGGGTACAAACCTGTTCCCGACTATAAAGTTGCCAAAGAAGGTAATGAAGACTATTACTGGAATATGGGGTTAACCGCCGAAGCTGTTGCAAAAAAGTACAATGTTTCTCGTGAAGACCAAGACGAATTTGCCTATACAAGTCAGATGCGTGCTTTAAAAGCGCAAGATGAAGATCGTTTTCAAGATCAGATAGTTCCTATAGAGATTGAAGAAACTTTTGTGAATGATTCAGGTAAAAAAGAAACCAGAAAATATACGGTAACCAAAGACGAAGGTCCTCGAAAAGGAACCAATATTGAAGCACTTTCAAAACTGCGTCCTGTTTTCGCCCAAGGCGGAAGTGTAACCGCGGGTAATTCCTCTCAAATGAGCGATGGTGCAGCTTTCGCCGTTATTATGAGTGAAGAAATGGTAAAAGAGCTAAACTTAGAACCTATAGCTCGTTTAGTGAGTTATGCAGCTGTGGGTGTAGAACCCAGTATAATGGGAATCGGGCCGCTTTATGCAATTCCAAAAGCCTTAAAGCAAGCAGGTTTAAAACAGGATCAATTAGATTTAATTGAATTAAATGAAGCTTTCGCTTCACAATCCTTAGCCGTTATTCGCGGACTTGGTTTAGACAAAGAAATTGTAAATGTAAACGGAGGCGCAATCGCCATGGGGCATCCGCTAGGCTGTACCGGCGCCAAGCTGTCCGTTCAATTATTCGATGAAATGCAAAAACGAGATATGCAAGGCAAATACGGAATGGTTACAATGTGTGTGGGAACCGGGCAAGGGGCTGCGGGAGTTTACGAGTTTCTGAAGTAATTTGACTCAGGAATAAAGGGAAACAGGAACCAAGACTAAAGTACAAATAAGACTAAAAGTGAATAAATGAAACGGCATAATTTTAAAAAACTTCAAATTTGGAATGATAGTATGTCAATTATTGATCGTACCTATAAGTTTACTTGTAGTTTTCCAGATTTTGAAAGATTCGGATTGCGTACTCAAATGAACAGATGTTCAGTTTCAATGGCTTCAAATATTTCCGAAGGAAGTAGCAAGAGAACCGACACTCATTTCGCTAAATATTTAGATGATAGTTTAGGTTCAGCTTTTGAATGGGAAACACAGTTGATAGTTGCATATCGACAGAATTATATTTCCGAAGAACTTTTTAAAGAATTAGAAAAAGAAATAAACATATTGCAAAAGAAAATTTCAAAATTCATAGAAAGTCTTGATATCTAAAAAAGAATCAAGACATAAGTGAAGCTAGAAACAAGGCAAAGAAAACAGCCACAAAATTAGTGTAAAACGTACTGAGCCCTGAGTCTAAATGAAAAGGTAAAAATATTAAATAACCCGAATCAGTTTAATAACAGCACAATCTGTCCTGTTTCTTGAGTCCTGATTCCCGAATCAAATAAAAAATATGAGCACAACTGAAACAAAAAATAACGAACTTCTCCGCGGCGGACAATTTCTAGTAAAAGAAACAAAGGCCGAAGACATCTTCACACCAGAAGATTTTTCCGAAGAACAAAAAATGATGCGCGACTCTGTAAAGGAATTTGTAGATCGCGAAATCTGGCCAAATAAGGAACGTTTTGAACAACACGATTACGCCCTAACCGAAGAAATTATGCGAAAGGCTGGAGAAATGGGCCTTTTGGGGGTTGCCGTTCCTGAAGAATATGGCGGCCTTGGAATGAGTTTCGTAACAACAATGTTGGTTTGCGACTATATTTCGGGAGCAAGCGGTTCGGTGGCAACAGCTTTTGGCGCGCACACCGGTATTGGAACATTGCCAATAACCCTATACGGTACCGAAGAACAAAAGAAAAAATACGTGCCAAAACTTGCAACAGGCGAATGGTTTGGAGCATATGCCCTAACCGAACCGGGAGCAGGAAGCGATGCCAATAGCGGAAAAACAAAAGCCGTGCTTTCGGAAGATGGAAAAACATATTCCATTAACGGTCAAAAAATGTGGATTTCTAATGCAGGCTTTTGTAATACTTTCATCGTTTTTGCCAGAATTGAAGACGACAAAAACATAACCGGATTTATTGTAGAAAACGACGCTTCAAACGGAATTACATTTGGCGAGGAAGAAAAGAAATTAGGTATTCACTCCTCCTCTACCCGTCAGGTTTTCTTTAACGATACTAAAGTTCCCACAGAAAATATGTTAGGGGAACGTGGTGAAGGCTTTAAAATAGCGATGAATGCACTTAACGTTGGTCGTATTAAACTTGCTGCTGCAGGTCTTGACGGGCAACGTAGGGTAATTTCAAAAGCGGTGGAATACGCTAATGAACGAATTCAATTTGATGTGCCAATTTCATCTTTTGGTGCCATTAAACTCAAATTGGCCGAGATGGCAACCAATGCCTATGTAGATGAAAGTGCTTCGTATAGAGCCGCTAAAAATATTGAAGACAGAATCGCTCTTCGTATTAAAGCTGGTAATAGTCATCAAGAAGCCGAGCTAAAAGGCGTAGAGGAATACGCTATTGAATGTTCAATTTTAAAAGTAGCTGTTTCAGAAGACATTCAACATTGTACAGATGAAGGAATCCAGATTTATGGCGGAATGGGTTACAGTGCCGAAGCCCCCATGGAGTCTGCTTGGAGAGATGCGCGAATTACACGTATTTACGAAGGCACAAACGAAATTAACCGGATGCTTTCCGTTGGCATGCTTGTTAAAAAAGCAATGAAAGGCCACGTAGATCTTTTAGGACCTGCACAAGCCGTAGCTTCAGAATTGATGGGAATTCCTTCTTTTGAAACTCCCGATTTCTCCGAATTACTTTCCGAAGAAAAAGCAATGATTGCCAAACTGAAAAAAGTTTTTCTAATGGTTGCCGGAAGCGCTGTTCAAAAATATGGTACTGAGCTTGAAGAGCACCAACAAACATTATTGGCCGCTGCAGATATTTTAATTGAAATCTATATGGCTGAAAGTACAATTTTACGAACTGAAAAGAACGCAAAACGCTTTGGTGAAGAGTCGCAGGTAGAGCAAATTGCAATGTCTAAATTATACTTATACCACGCTGTAGATATCATTACGGTTAAGGCTAAGGAATCTATCCTCTCATTTGCAGAAGGCGACGAACAACGCGCTATGTTAATGGGCTTAAAACGATTCACTAAATATCAAAACATGCCAAATATTGGCGAATTGAGAAGAACGATTGCCGCCAAGGTAATTGCAGAAAACAAGTATCCGTTTTAAATAACCGGCTCCTAAATGTTTAAGCCGCGAATTCACAAATAAACTTTAAAGTTATTGTGAATTCGTGGTTTCCCTTTTTATGGCGCAGAGTTTGCTATTTTTGAAGAAAAACTGAATAATAATGAAAAAGCTCCTTTTATTACTTTTTATATTCGTAACCCAATTCGCTTTCACGCAAACCAACACTGAAATTTATGTATTCGATATTGCTCCTGCATACGAAGGATTAGAATTGCGCAATGCCCGAAATATTTCTAACAACGAAGGTTATGACAATCAGCCGTCATTTATATCGAACGAAACACTCGTTTTTGCGGGGAATAATGATGGGCAAACAGATATTTCGGAATACAACTTAACGTCAAAACTTCAAAAGTGGGTTAATAACAAAACCGAAGGCGGCGAATATTCACCGCAGAAATTCCCCACCAGCGAAGATTTTGCTGCCGTTAGATTAGACGAGGACGGTTTACAGCGTTTATACCGTTACAATGCTAAAACGGGTGCTTCTTCTGAAATAATTGAAGATTTACAAATTGCTTATTTTGCGTTTTATGACGACCAGAAAATAGTAGCCACCGTTCTCAATGGCGACAATCTAGATTTGGTGCTAATTAATTTGAAATCAAAAACTGCCGATACATTATTTCAAAAGGCTGGAAGGTCCCTTCAAAAGGTTCCCAAAACCGAATCGATGAGCTATACATTGGTAAATGAAGAGGGTAATTTAGATTTATACCTGCTAGATATGAACAGTTCAGAAAATTATTTCGTTACCCAGCTTCCCATCGGAATTCAAGATTACGTATGGTTAAACGACACGCAAATACTTATTGGCAGTGGCAACAAACTTTACATGTACGATACTTTGGGTAATTCTGAATGGGCTCGAGTCGCATCCCTTGAAGAATATGGATTGAAAAATATTTCGCGAATGGCGATCAGCCCTAACGGAAAAATACTGGCCGTCGTGGGGGAAGAATAGATGTAAGTTTATATAATTTCAATATGCTCGATATTGCAAACCTAACAGGTTTTTAAAACCTGTTAGGTTTTATTTTAACCACGCAGGTCTTTATTTTCTTTTTGCTATTTTTAGCCAAAATTTTCTTCCCTATGAAAATACTCTGTTTACTTCTTTTATTAATGCTCTCTTTTGCTTCTTTTTCACAAACCAGTCAGAGAACACTTTCAGACGGAAAATTGTACGATATAATAAATTCAGTTTCTTCAGAGAGAATTGAAGCCGATATAACCACGCTTGCCAACTTTGGCACCCGAAATACGTTTAGTGACACCGTAAGCAATACTCGCGGAATAGGCGCAGCCCGAAGATTTATAAAAAATGAATTTGAAACTATTTCAAAAGATTGCAATAACTGTTTAAATGTTTTTTATCAAAAATATTTCGTAAAAGCTGAAGGCAATGACCGTGTTTCCCAAGATACTTGGATTGTAAACGTGGCCGCTGTTCAAAAAGGAAGTAAATATCCAAACCGTTACATCATCATGAGCGGCGATATAGACTCCCGAAACAGCGACGGCAGCGATTTTACCAAAGATGCACCCGGCGCCAACGACAATGCCAGCGGAATGGCGGGTGCAATTGAAGCGGCACGCGTACTTTCAAATTATAAATTTGAAAGCAGTATTATTTATTTAGGATTGAGCGGCGAGGAACAGGGACTTTTTGGCGGCAAAGGTTTCGCAGACTATGCAAAAGCCCAAGACTGGGAAATCATCGGCGTTTTTAATAACGATATGATTGGAAACATTAAAGGCGTTGACGGGGTAATTAGCAATCGCGATTTTAGAATTTTTAGCGAACCCGTGCCCCCAACCGAAACAGAACACGAACGCCAAATGCGACGCTTTTACGGAGGCGAGGTAGATGGTATTTCACGTCAGCTCGCTCGTTATGTTTATAAAACCACCAAAACATATATGCCAGAAATGAACCCAATGATGATTTATCGTTTAGACCGTTTTGGCCGTGGTGGGCATCACCGTCCGTTTAACGATTTGGGTTGGGCAGGAATCAGAATTATGGAGGCCCACGAAAACTACAATCAACAACATCAGGACATACGCACCGAAAACGGCATTGAATACGGCGATAAACTAAAATTCGTAAACTTTGATTACGCCGCAAAACTAACCGCAGTAAACGCTATAAATTTAGCAAGCCTTGCCTGGGCACCACCTGCACCAAAAAATGTGGCCATTGGAGGTGTTGTAGAACCTTCAACAAAATTAAAATGGGACAAAGTTGACGGTGCCATTGGCTATAAAATCTATTGGCGGGACACCACCAGCCCCACTTGGGACCACAGCCGTTACGTAGGTAATGTTTCAGAATTTACGTTGGATGGAATAGTAATAGACAACTATTTTTTTGGGGTTGCAGCCATTGGAGAAAATGGGTTTGAAAGTGTTGTTGTTTTCCCTAATTCGGTTTTTAGGTGAAATGAACAACGTGCGCTATTTACCTCACGAAATTAAAATAGAAATGCAAAACAAATATGACAAAAATTTTAATCAAAGCACGAACCATTTCCCCCTTTGAAGGAGGATTAAGGGGGATGTGCACACTAGTGACCCTACTCCTAATTTCCACTATTTCCATTGCCCAAGAATTAACCCATGCCGACACCCTCCGCGGTAGTATAACCCCCGAACGTGCGTGGTGGGACGTTACCCATTATGATTTAAAGGTAACTGTAAACCCTTCCGAAAAAACCATTAAAGGCAGTAATACGATTACGTATAAAGTTTTAGACGAAAACGACCTTATGCAAATAGACCTGCAAAGCCCGATGACGATTGACAAAGTACTTCAAAATAAAAAGGAAATTCCAGTTACTTCCGAAGGAGATGCACATTTTTTAAAACTGCAACAAAAGCAAGAACCAGGCGAGGAAAACGAAATAACCATCTATTTTTCCGGGAAACCGAAAGTGGCCGTACGTCCGCCGTGGGATGGAGGATTTACATGGAATACAGACAGCAACGGCAATCATTTTATTGCAACTTCTAACCAAGGTATTGGTGCCAGCGTTTGGTGGCCGCTAAAAGATCATCCTTCCGAAGAAGCCGATAACGGAGTTACAATTGCAGTTACAACACCTAAAAACCTAATGGATGTTAGTAATGGCCGCTTAAAGAATGTAATTGAAAACAACGATTCCAAAACGTGGGTATGGGAAGTTGTAAACCCTATAAATAGCTATGGCGTAAATATAAATATAGGCGATTATATACATTTTGGCGAAAAGTATAAAGGCGAAAAAGGAATGCTGGACATGGATTATTACGTACTTCGTGAAAATGAAGCTAAAGCCAAAAAACAATTTAAACAAGCCCCAATGATGATGGAAGCTTTTGAACACTGGTTTGGGCCTTACCCTTTTTACGAAGACGGCTACAAACTCGTGGAAGCGCCCTATTTGGGAATGGAACACCAAAGTAGCGTAACTTATGGCAACAATTTTAAAAACGGTTATTTAGGCAGTGATGTGTCTGGTAGTGGCTGGGGAATGAAATTTGATTTTATTATAATTCACGAAAGTGGGCACGAATGGTTTGCAAATAACATCACCAATAAAGACGTAGCCGATATGTGGGTGCATGAAGGTTTTACCAGTTATTCGGAGAATATTTATTTAGATTATCACTTCGGAAAAAAAGCTTCTTCGGAATATGTAATTGGTGTTCGCAATAATGTGGTTAACGACACCCCAATTCTTGGTCGTTATTACAACGTAAATAAATCTGGCAGTAGCGATATGTATTACAAAGGTGCAAATGTGCTGCATACAGTGCGGCAATTGATTGCAGACGATGAAAAATGGCGGCAGATTTTAAGGGGATTAAATAAAGAGTTTTACCATCAAAATGTAACTACCCAGCAAGTTGAAAATTATATCAGTGACAAAAGTGGAATTGACTTATCAACCTTTTGGGATCAATATTTACGCACCACGATGATTCCCACGGTAGAATATTTAATAGATGGAAATACCTTGAAATTTCGCTATGTTGAAACGGTAGAAAACTTCAAAATGCCTATAATTGCAGTAGTCAATGAAACTGAAACTTGGATTACCCCTACCGCCCAATGGCAAACCAAGGAACTTCCTACTACAATTAAAACATTTCAGATTAAAAAAGATTTTTATGTAAATACCATACACGTGAAAAAATAAAACCCAATTGTCCAGAATATAGAATCCGAAAAACAATGAAATTACTTACAACTATTGCCCTTCTTGCCTGTTCGTTAACATTAACCGCACAAAAGAAAAACAAAAAAGACCCAGAAAAGGAAACCACCAAATGGGAAGTGGCCAATCCCGGGAAAGATTTTAATTACAAAACACATACTTTCACTACAAACGAAGGTACGTGGATGAACCTAGACGTGAGCCCAGATGGGCAAACCATCGTTTTTGATATGGTGGGCGATATTTACACTTTGCCTATCTCGGGCGGCACGGCCAAAGCCATTAGAACTGGAATTCCCTTTGAAATCCAGCCCAGATTTAGTCCCGATGGCACTAAAATTACCTTTACAAGCGATGCCGGTGGCGGAGACAATATTTGGGTAATGAACGCCGATGGAAGCGATGCAAAGCAAATTACCAAGGAAGATTTTAGGCTTTTAAACAACGCCGTTTGGAGCGCAGATGGCAAGTATTTAATTGCCCGAAAGCATTTTTCTTCAAGTAGAAGCCTGGGTGCAGGCGAAATGTGGCAATATCACAAAACTGGCGGCACAGGCTTACAACTAACAAAACGAAAAAACGACCAACAGGATGTAAATGAACCTTTTGTATCGCCAGACGGAAAATATCTGTATTACAGTGAAGATATGTACCCGGGCGGCTATTTTCAGTACAACAAAGACCCAAACAGTCAGATATATGTTATAAAGAGGTACGAATTTGAAACCGGCGAAACCAAAACTATTACCGGAGGTCCCGGAGGCGCCGTGCGACCAACAATTTCCCACGACGGCAAAAAATTGGCATTTATAAAAAGAGTACGTACCAAAAGTGTATTGTTTCTCCACGATTTAGAAACAGGGGAAGAATATCCTATTTATGATAAATTGAATAAAGATCAGCAGGAAGCTTGGGCTCTTTTCGGAGTATATCCAAATTTTAGTTGGACGCCCAACGACCAAGAAATTATTTTTTGGAGCGGTGGAAAAATCAATAAAATTGATGTTACCACTTTGGCGGTAACAGCTATTCCGTTTACCGCCGAAGTAAACATTGATTTAGCGGAAACAGTTCATTTCAACAATAAAATTGAAACCGAAACTTTTACGCCTAAAATGATTCGCCATGCTGTAACGTCGCCAGATGGCGAATTTATTGTTTTCAGCGCATTGGGTCATCTTTATAAAAAAACCTTGCCAAATGGTGAGCCAATACGATTAACGCAAAGTACCCACTTTGAATTTGAGCCCACCTTCTCCCCCAACGGAACTGATATAGTTTACGTTAGTTGGAGCGATTTGGAAAAAGGAGCCATAAATAAAATTTCGGCAAATGGCGGGACCCCGGTAAAATTGACTTCAGAAAAAGGAATTTACAGAACGCCGTCGTTTTCGCAAAACGGTACGCAAATAGTTTTCCGAAAAGAAAAAGGTAACACGGACCAAGGTTTTACTTACACCAAAAATCCCGGTATTTACACCATGAATGCCAATGGCAGTGATATAAAATTTGTAATAGACAAAGGCGAATACCCAATGTTTACGAAGGATGGAAAACGAATTTTTCTACAAACCGGCGGAACCTATTTTGGAGATATTGAAAAAAAACTAATTAGTGTAAATTTAAATGGTAATGATGAAAAAACACACCTTACCTCTAAATATGCAAATAGATTAATACCCAGCCCCGATAATGAGTGGATCGCATTTACCAACCTTCACAAGTTGTTTGTTGCACCATTGTTGCTAAATGGGCATACAATAGATTTGGACGATAAAACAAAAGCACTTCCAGTTTCCCAGCTTGCGAAAGACGCGGGAATAAATATTCATTGGTCGCCAACGAGCAAAAAAATAATGTGGACGTTGGGTGATGAATATTTTAGCAATGAACTCAAAAACCGCTTTACTTTTTTATCTGGTTCGCCTGAAAAAGTACCCGAAATAACGTTAGAAGGAACAAAAATTGGTCTGCAAGCCAAAGTTGACAAACCCAGTGGAAAAATAGCCTTTACCAATGCGCGCATCATTACTATGGAAGGCGATAATGTAATTGAGAATGGAACCATTGTAATTAATGGTAATATCATTGAAGCTATTGGTGCAGCCGATAAAGTTTCTGTTCCCGCGGGCACCAAGGTATATTCCGCAGAAGGGCAAACCATTATGCCCGGAATGGTAGATGCACACGCACACGTGGGCGCTTTCCGTTATGGGTTGCCATCGCAACAATACTGGCCGTTTATGGCAAATTTAGCTTTTGGAGTAACTACCTCGCACGATCCTTCGGCAAATACTGAAACGGTATTTACACTCTCCGAGCTTCAAAAGAGCGGACAATTAGTGGGGCCGCGTTTGTTTTCAACAGGTTTTATTCTTTACGGTGCCGATGGCGATTTTAAAGCGGTAATCAATAATTTGGAAGATGCGCGTAGCAGTATTCGCCGTACAAAAGCATTTGGTGCAAAAAGTGTAAAAAGTTACAATCAACCCCGCAGGGATCAACGCCAGCAAGTATTGCAGGCCGCCCGTGAATTAGGAATTAACGTGGTTCCAGAAGGTGGGTCAACATTTTATCACAATATTACCCAGGTAATTGATGGCCATTCCGGTATTGAACACAACATTCCGGTAGCTCCTGTTTATAAGGATATTCTGGAAATTTGGGGTGAAAGTGGCACTGGCTACACACCAACCCTAATTGTAAATTACGGCGGAATGAATGGCGAATTTTACTATTATGAACGCGATAACGTTTGGGAAAATAAAAAGCTACTTACGTTTAGTCCACGTAGTATTATAGATAGTCGCTCTCGCCACCGAATGAAAACCCCGCAGGAGGAATATAAAAACGGTCATATTTTAGTCTCTGAAACCGTGAAAAGCTTGAGTGATGCGGGAGTAAAAGTAAATATGGGCGCACACGGACAGTTGCAAGGTTTGGGTGCACACTGGGAAACGTGGATGTTGCAACAAGGCGGAATGAGCAACTTGGAAGCATTAAAGGCTGCCACCATTAATTCGGCCGAATACATTGGAGCAGGTAACGATATTGGATCGTTGAAGGTTGGCAAGCTTGCCGATTTAATTGTAATGGACAAAAATCCGTTGGAAGATATAGAAAACACCGAATCAATAAAAATGGTAATGATAAACGGCAGATTGTACGATGCCGCGACCATGAATGAAATAGGCAACAATCCTAAAGAACGTTTGCCATTTTTCTGGGAAATGGACAATTACAACCAAGCATTTCCGTGGCATCAAGAAACGCACGGTTTTATGGATGGTGGTTGTAGCTGTCATTAATAAAAAAAGCCCCAAACTGGGGCTTTTTAATTTATATATAATATTGAGTTACATTTTTGGCATTAGCACTTTATCAATTACGTGTACTGTACCGTTAGACGCTTCCATATCAGCACTTGTTACTGTAGCTGTATTTCCTTTGGCATCTTTAATCATCACTTTACCTCCTTTTTCGGATAAAGTTAAAACTTCACCGTTTAAAGTAGTAACCTCTAACTTGTTATTAGCTTCCTTAATTTTCGCCAATACGTCGGCAGCAGGCAATTTACCTTGAAGTACGTGGTACTTTAATAAACCTTGAAGCTGCTCTTTGTTTTCTGGCATCATTAAATTATCCATAGTTGCCTTGGGTACTTTATTAAAAGCTTCATTAGTTGGAGCAAATACGGTGTACTCGCCTTCAGATTTTAACGTCTGTGCCAAATCGGCTGCTTGAAGTGCGCTAACCAATGTTGATAAATCTGAATTACCCATCGCTTTTGCAGCAATTGAATTGGCTTCCATTTCTGCCATTTTAGCTTGGTTATCGGCTTCAATTTGCATTAATGAATCCTTTTCGCGCTCCATACGCATCTGTTCTGCTTGTGCTTGCGCTTCAGCTTCTTTCTTTTTCGAGTCTTCACAGCTTGCAAAAAGCATTGTTACTACTGCAAGAGACATTACAATTGTTTTTAGTTTCATAATAGTTTTTGTTGATTTAAAGTTTTGCATCAAAGATATTTCAAGTGCCGGTAACTTTTTCACAATTGAGATTAATCTTTAGTTAAATATTTTGTAAATTTTCAAGAAGAAGTTCAATATAACACCCCTATTACTAAAGTTTTGCTAATTCAGAAATTGGAAGCCATAAAATACTATCTTTAATAATTAATTTTTAAATTTTTTACAAAATGATCAAATCAAAATACCAAAGTGTTCTCGATTTAGGAGAAAAACTGAACATCCAAAATGGCGATGTAAAAGAAGAAAACGGCCAACTAAAAGTTTGGGGTACAGCTAAAAATCAATACGAAAAAAATCTTCTTTGGGATGAAATTAAACGTGTGGGTGGCGAAAATCCAACCGATATAATGGCAGATATTAAAGTTGCCGATACTTCTGCCTTTGCCCACCATACCGTAAAAAGCGGTGAATCGCTTAGTAAAATTGCAAAACAGTATTACGGCAATGCCAATAAATACAATGCTATTTTTGAAGCCAACAAAGGAAAGTTGAAGTCTGCAGATTTAATTCATCCTGGAGACGAGTTGGTTATTCCGAATATTTAATATTTCTTACTATAAAAAACCGCCAGCTTTGTATAGTTCTGGCGGTTTTTTATTTATTGAAATTTTCAATTAAAGTTTGCTTATATAACTTCCGTATAAATCCTTGAAGTGCAAACCATTGCCTACACTGAATTTGCTCAGTTTTTTATTTTCGGCCAATGCCCACAAAACAACTTCTTTTAAAAAATAACTATCATTTTTTGAGGTCTCGGGCTGGTATTTTTCTATCAATTGTTGCAATGGAATAATTCGGTCCAGTTCATTCTTATATTCCTCATCGGAATAGGAATCTAGCAATTCAAAATCATTCTCCTCAAAAAACCAAGCAACTATTTCGGTATACGGGTCTGGATCATTTTCCTTGGTTAGCTTTTCAATTTTTGGAAACTTATTCTTAAAAATAGTATCCACGGCATCGGCAATTAACTGTTGTGCAACCTGCGAAACGCCTTCCTGCTCTCCTTCATAAACCAATTCAATCTTCCCGGTGATGGATGGAATAATACCTACAAAATCGCCTAACCGCACGCTGGTATTTTCTTCGCCATTGTGAAGGGCTCGTCTTTCCGCCGTGCTCAATAGATTCTCAAAGGCGGTAATACTTAATCGGGCACTTACCCCACTTTTGGCATCTATAAAATCATTTTCGCGGGCCTCAAAACTTATCTGTTCTAAAATATCCTTGGCCAAATCGGGCACATAAACATTTTCTTTAGCTTTAATGGCCTCGGCAGTTTCCTGTTCCGTAATCGTTCGGGCTGTTTCAATATCCTCGGGATAATGCGTTAAAATCTGGGAGCCAATTCTATCTTTTAGCGGTGTAACAATACTTCCGCGATTGGTATAATCTTCTGGATTGGCGGTAAAAACAAATTGAATATCCAGCGGCAAGCGTACGGCAAAACCGCGAATCTGAACGTCGCCTTCCTGCAAAATATTAAAAAGTGCCACTTGAATTCGCGGTTGTAAATCGGGCAATTCATTAATTACGAAAATGCAACGATTACTTCGCGGAATCATTCCAAAATGAATCACACGATCATCAGCGTAAGTCAGTTTTAGATTTGCCGCTTTTATGGGGTCAACATCGCCAATAATATCGGCAACTGTTACATCTGGCGTTGCAAGTTTTTCTGAAAAACGATCGTTGCGGTGAAGCCAACTAATTGGCGTATCGTCTCCCTTTTCTTGCATTAAATTTTTGGCATAACGCGAAATTGGGTTAAAAGGATCGTCGTTAATCTCACTGCCTTCAACAACGGGAATATACTCGTCCAAAAGCCCAACCATTTGGCGTGCCAACCGGGTTTTTGCTTGCCCGCGAAGTCCTAATAGATTGATGTTGTGTTTTGAAAGGATTGCGCGCTCCAACTCAGGGATTACGGTAAGTTCGTAGCCGTGAATACCTACGAAGGGCGTTTCTTTCTTCATTATTTTTTGAAGTAGATTCCTACGCAATTCTTCTTTGATTGATTTTGATTCGTAACCTGCTTTTTTTAGGTCGCCGAAGGTTTTAATTTTTTCTATTTTCATAAGTTTTATTAGATATAAGAGAAAAGAAGAAAGATAAAAGACTACTAACGCAATGTTTTTTGAAAACCTGAGGTCATCATTTGCAATTCTGTTATATTATTTTCCAACTTTTCCAATTCTGCATCATTAATATATTTTTTGTGATGTGCGATTAATAATTGAGTACTTAATTCATAAGATGATCCCAAAGAAATATCTAGAAAATGATTAAAAGATTTATCGGTTCGGGAAGATCCCTCTGCGATATTACTTGGAATTGAGATTGAACATCGACTCATTTGAGAAGTCAAGTTATACTGTTCTTTCTGCGGAAAAGCTTCTAAGATATCCGATGTATCAAAAGCAATATTCAAGGCCTTCTGCCATATTTTTAAATTTTTATAATTGTGTTTGATTTTCATAGGATGCATATTTTAGAATTAAATAAATCTGTTTTTCACTTTTTCTTTCCTCTTTATTCTTTCTTCTTTATTCTTTCCTCTTTATTCTTTCTCCTTTATTTTTCAACGCAATCGTTTTGTTCTGTTGGTTTCATAATCACTAAAAATCATTTCGCCCAAACCTTTTAATCCTGTGTAAAAAGCTTTGCCTTTATTGGCTGCGGTAAATTCTTCTACAAACTGCATTAAATAAGGGTCTTCAGCAATCATAAAAGTTGTAATCGGGATGTGAAGTTTTCGCGCTTGCGCAGCCATGGAGTAACATTTATTCACAATATAACTGTCCAGACCATTGCTGTTTTTATAATAGCGCCCATTGGGAAGCCTTACACAACTTGGCTTGCCATCGGTTATCATAAAAATCTGTTTATTGGTGTTTCGTTTTCTTCGCAATAAATCCATTGCCAATTGAAGTCCCGCAACCGTATTTGTGTGATACGGCCCCACATTTAAATACGGCAAATCCTTAATTTTAATGGGCCAGGCATTGTTTCCGAAGACTAAAATATCCAACGTATCTTTTGGGTAGCGCGTGGTAATAAATTCTGAAAGTGCCATCGCCACCTTTTTTGCGGGCGTTATGCGATCTTCGCCGTAAAGAATCATGCTGTGGCTTATATCAATCATCAGCACTGTACTCATCTGGGTTTTATACATGGTTTCTTCAACCACCAAATCGTTTTCAGACAGTGTAAAATCGCCCAAACCGTGATTTATCTGTGCGTTTTTAAAACTTTCGGTCATTGAAATTTGTTCCAGCGAATCGCCAAAACGGTAGTCGCGAAACTCGCCGGCTTGCTCATCTCCCCTACCCGTTTGTTTTGTTCGGTGGTTGCCTGCCCCGCTTTTTCGGAGTTTCCCGAAAATTTGTTCCAAAGCCCGCTTCCGGAGTGCTCTTTCGGTTTTTTCGGTGATTGCCAAACCGCTTTTACCATCAATTTTAATTTCTTCGCGCAGGTAGCCTTTCTTTTTTAAATCTTCCACAAAATCGTCTAAAGTATAATCGTCTGTAGTAAGATTATATTCTTCATCTAACTGCTTTAGCCAGTCCATCGCTTCATCAAAATCACCGGAGGTATGGGTAATTAGTTCCTGAAAAACATCAAAAAGTTTCTCGAATGGCGATTGGTCTTTGGGAGTGTGTTTTGTGAAAATAAATCCGCTCTTTGCCTCTTTTCTATTCATAATCTAAAAATAAAACAATCCTTGTTTAAAAAAAAAGTCGAAACGTTAAACTCCTACCAAAAAAAGCGATTTATGAAATAAAAAATTTAATGTGAGCAAAATAAAAATTCAGTAGATTTGTTTTGAAAATCAACTGCCTATTAAAAATCAGCATTATGAAAAATTATAGTTTAATTCTGTTAGCACTTGTATTTTTTGTTGGGTGTAAGGACACCCCGAAAGACGACATTAAAGAAACTGCTGTAGTAAAAACCTACACCATTAACCAATTTATGGCGAATGAAAATGCGTTCGCAAATGGGTTTTCGCCAGATAAATCGCGGGTTTTAATGACCAGCAACCGATCTGGAATTTACAATATGTACACCGTGCCTACCGAAGGTGGCGAGTTTTTGCCCGTAACCCAATCTGATAGTGCATCGGTTTATGGAATCTCGTACTTTCCGGAAGATGAAAGAATTCTCTTTAGAATGGATGGCAATGGCGATGAA
Source organism: Aequorivita marisscotiae (assembly GCF_029814825.1). NCBI lineage: Bacteria > Pseudomonadati > Bacteroidota > Flavobacteriia > Flavobacteriales > Flavobacteriaceae > Aequorivita > Aequorivita marisscotiae. The sequence goes on from NZ_CP122379.1 coordinate 3,167,779, forward strand.
ATTTTTAAAATCTTTCTGAAAGACAGCAGTGGAATTAAAAGGTTGACGCCGGAGAAAAATGTTAGAGCACTATTTCAGGGTTGGGCAAAAGACGGAAAAAGTTTTTACTACAGTAGCAACGAGCGCGATCCACAGGCGATGGATATATTTGAAATGGACGTTGCCTCCTTTAATACGAAGCTAATTTTCAAGAATGTGGATGCAATGGATTTTGGCGGGATTTCAGCCGATAAAAATTATATGTTGCTTTCTAAATCCATCAATACAAACGATAGTGATTTGTTTCTTTTGAATCTAAAAACGAACGAAAAAACTAAGATTAATGAAACGGTGAGTAAGAATTCGCCCGCCGATTTTTCGCCAAATAATAAATCATTTTACTACACTACCGATGCCGATGCTGAATTCAGTTATTTAATGAAATACAACATTGAAGATGGCAGCAAAGAAAAAGTTTTGGAGAAAGATTGGGACATCAATGCTTTCTATTTCACCCATAACGGCAAATATCAAGTTATGTTTACCAACGAAGATGCCAAAACTAAAATGTACGTAACCGAAGTTGCCACGGGAAAAGAAGTGGATTTCCCTGAAATAGACGGACAGGCAATAAATGGAGCAAGTTTTTCGAGGGACGAAACGATGGCACTTTTGACCGTGGGCAGCTCCCAGCTTCCAACAAATACGTATTCGTACAATATTGCTTCGGGAGAATATCACAAACTTACCGATGTTTTAAACAATGAAATAAATCCAAACGATTTGGTGGAAGCCACGGTTGTTCGTTATAAATCGTTTGATGGATTGGAAATTCCAGCAATTTACTACCAGCCAAAACAAGCGAGTGCAACTAATAAAGTTCCGGCGTTGGTTTGGGTTCACGGGGGGCCGGGCGGTCAATCTCGACAAGGTTTTAGCTCTTTTATTCAATATCTTGTAAATCACGGTTATGCAATTTTGGCTGTAAACAATCGTGGCAGTAGCGGTTACGGAAAAACATTTTTCCGGATGGACGATCAAAACCACGGCGATAAGGATTTAAAAGACTGTATTGCCGGAAAAGATTGGTTGGCAAGCCAAGACTATATTGATAAAGATAAAATAGGAATTATAGGTGGCTCTTACGGAGGCTATATGACGATGGCAGCACTTACCTATGCCCCCGAGGAGTTTGAAGTAGGCGTAAATATTTTTGGGGTTACCAACTGGATTAGAACGTTAAACAGTATTCCGCCGTGGTGGGAATCATTCAAAGATGCACTTTACTTAGAAATGGGCGATCCAAATACTGCAGATTCCGTGCGTTTAAAGCAAATTTCACCCTTATTCCATACCGAAAATGTTACCAAACCTTTAATGGTATTGCAGGGGGCACAGGATCCACGGGTGCTTAAGATTGAATCGGATGAAATTGTGGAAGGCGTTAAAAAGAATGGTGTTCCCGTAGAATATGTTGTATTTGACGATGAAGGCCATGGCTTTGTAAAAAAGGAAAATGAAATAGTTGCCTACGGACGAATTTTAAAGTTTTTAGACAAATATTTAAAAGGTGAAGACAAATTGAATTTGGAAGCTGAAAAAGAGGATTCGACCGAAGTAAATTAAACGGTTATGCAATTCCTATTTTTTCGGAATGAGCAATGGCCTTTTCACTAGTGCTAAAATAGCAGGTTGCCACATTCATAGATTCAATGTTATCTAAAATTTTTTGGGTTGCAGACTTTTTGTGTTTTGAAGTCTGCCGAATGTAAATAGCCTTTATATTCTGAGGAAATATTTTTACGATCCTTTCATATAAATAGGGATCTTTTTGCGAATCGTCGCCCAATAATACATAGAGTAGATTGGGGTAAAACATTATAATATCTTTAATTTTTTCAAATTTATGGTCGTGGCTTCCCCTACCGGTAAATAGAAAATCGGAGATTCCGGTTTTAATTTTTTTTAGTTTTATCACTGCTTTTGGAAGTTCGTGCAAACGTGCGAAAGCATCTATAAATTCATATAAATTCCATTCGCTGCTAGAAACATAAAAGAATGAATTGGAAGCCGTTTCGTTTTCCTGTCCTGCCCGACTCAACGCTTGGTAGTGCGGCACCACGTCTTCAAAAACCTTACGTTTATTGATATTTTTAAGAAGAAGAACATAGAGTTTTTTTAAAAAATTTCCGCTGTGCGAAACTAAAAAAGTATCGTCAATATCTGAAATAACCCCAACCTTGCTTTCAAAAGGCTTCAATAATTCTGAATTTTCTACGATGCCGTAATCGTAATACTTACAAACAACTTCATACGGATGCCAGCCGCTTTTGAGCTTTTCGGTATACGGAATTGTAAATCGAAAATAACCGTCGGCTAAGGTTTTGGTGGTAACTTCTAGGTTTTTAAATTTTAATTTTACCTCAACATTTTCCAAAGGTTTTATTCTAAACATATGTATAACCGATGCTGCGTGCCTAATTCCCTTCCGATCCAATCGATACTTATCTGGTGCCCACGACTTAAAAACATGCCCGAATACCACCAATTCATCGGCATTGGCGTAGCCTCGATACAATTTTAAATCTAGTTTCACTTATTGAGATTTCGTTAACGGTTTTGTATTTCCAAAATAGGTATTTTTAAAATCAATCTTTACTAATGAAATCAGAAAATTATATTTTGCTGGTTGTTAACCCGATAGCTGGCGATTCAGAAAAGGACACAATAATTGCAGCTGTTGAAAGCGAAGCTATAAAAAGAAACTATAGTTTTCAACTATACAAAACCTCGGGAAAGGCAGATAAAAAAGCTATTAACGCTTTAATCGAAAAATTAAAACCAACGCGTGTTTTGGTTGCCGGTGGCGACGGAACCATTTCAATGGTGGCAGATTGCGTACTTAAAAAAGACATAATTTTAGGAATTATCCCCGCCGGATCTGCGAATGGCATGGCGGCAAATTTTGAACTTCCACAAACCCTTTCCCAACAAATTGAGATTGCATTTTCAGATATTGCACTCGCAATAGATATTTTAATTATCAATGAAAGAATTTGCCTGCACATTGCCGATTTAGGTATTAATGCCGAATTGATTAAAAATTACGAAAACTCGGGAATACGGGGAAAGCTGGGTTATTTTTTACAATCAATACCTACGCTTATAAATTCGGAACACCCCTTTTATTTTTCAATAGAAACTGAAGAAGGAATTATAGAAGAAAGCGGTATTTTACTGGCTATTGCCAATGCCAATAAATTTGGTACCGGCGCCACGATTAATCCCCACGGCAAAATAAACGACGGTAAATTTGAAGTGTTAATTTTTAAAAATCTAGATTTTTTTGAAATCGTTAAAACCATTCAGGAAAAGCCAGAAATGTCTTCCGATTTTGTTCGCGTAATTTCTACCAAAGCCGCAAAAATTAGTTGCAAGACAAAAATTCCGTTCCAAATTGATGGTGAATTTTTAGAAGAAATTACATCGGTAACGGCAATTGTTTCAAAAAACAAGCTAAAAGTGGCAGTACCCGAAAAATTCTGTAATTTACATACGATAAACGCAAATTATGAATATTGAAAAAGTATCATTTACAAACAAAGACCAAGAGCAATTGGCGGGAAGGTTAGAATTGCCCTTAAATCAGAAACCGCATAACTTCGCAATTTTTGCGCATTGTTTTACGTGCACAAAAAATTTAATTGCCGTTAAAAATGTAAGTCGCGCCCTTACTGCTGCAGGCTTTGCAGTTTTGAGATTTGATTTTACAGGTTTGGGTGAAAGTGAAGGCGATTTTGAAAACACCAACTTCTCCGGAAATGTGGACGATTTAATTGAGGCTGCAAATTTTTTAGAAAAAAACTATGCTGCCCCCACGCTTATAATTGGTCATTCTTTGGGTGGAGCGGCGGCCATTTTTGCAGCAGATAAAATTGCTTCAATAAAGGCTGTAGCAGTTGTGAATGCTCCGAGCGACCCTTCGCATGTTAAAAATTTATTGCGCGATAGCACACAGGAAATTAATAAAAATGGAAAAGCAAAAGTAAATTTAGGCGGAATAGATTTCACCATAAAAAAACAATTTTTAGACGATCTTAAAAATAAAACACTCAAAAACATAGTTGGAAGCTTTAGAAAAGCACTATTAATTTTACACGCGCCCCAAGACAAAGTGGTGGGAATAAAAAATGCCGAAGATTTATATATCGCTGCGCATCACCCCAAAAGTTTTGTCTCGTTAGACGGGGTTGATCATCTTTTAAGCAATAAAGAAGACTCTTCCTATGTTGGGCAAGTAATTGCAGGTTGGGCAGCGCGCTATGTTACGCTTCCCGAAAAAAAGGAATTGAAAAGTAAAAGTAAAGTTGTGGCAAGCCTAAACGGCGACGATAAATTTACTACGCGAATGAAGCTTGGCGATCACGATATTATTGCCGATGAACCCACAAATTTTGGAGGTAATAACTTTGGGCCTTCCCCCTACGAGTTGCTTTCTGCGGGTCTTGCCGCTTGTACGGTTATGACAATACAAATGTATGCCCGAAGAAAAAAATGGGAGGTTGAAAATGTGAGTTGCCATATAGACTATTCAAAGGATCATGCAGTAGATTGTGAACATTGCGAAGATGATTCGGCTAAAATTGACACTTTTAAACGCAAATTAATTTTAAAGGGAAACCTTACCGAAAAACAAAAAGCCAGACTGCTTCAGATTGCTGATAGATGTCCTGTACATAAAACGCTACATTCCAAAACGCAGATTATAACTATTTTGGAAGAATACTAAATTAAGATTTATTTATATTTATCTATTTCGTAAACTTGTAGTACAAAAACTAAAATTTATGACTAATATTTTTAAAATACTACTTTTTACGGTAGGTATTGCTACGTTACAAAGTTGCTGTAGGAGTGGCGATTGTGATGAAACAGACGACTTTCCCGGCACTATGGTAGTTTCGGCCTATGAGCCAGTGTATATGGAGCGACCAGCTTTTGAAACGAGTGTGGAGCTATCTGCTCCCAAACCAGTGCTAAATGCTGGAAAAATATACGTACAGGGTTCATATCTATTTATAAATGAAAAAAACGAAGGATTTCATGTTTTTAATAATTCTGATCCATCCAATCCGTTGCCCATTCACTTTTTGGCATCGCCTGGCGCAACAGATTTGGCCATAAGAGAAAACGTATTTTTTATAAATCAGGCAACCGATCTTATTGCAGTTCAAGTAGATTTGGAAGGCGGCAATTTAACCGTTTCAAAACGAATAAAGGAAACATTTCCCGTAATGCTATCTCCAGATGGATTTTTCCCTTATGAACTTCCCGAAAATAATGTAATTGTAAATTGGATTCCTAAAACCAACACGCCATGAAAAAAGTAACTTTTATACTATTAACGGTACTATTGGCTATGGGTTGTAGCCAAGACGGAAACGATGGTGCGGCAAACGAAATGATGAGCAATGGCGACGGGCAGGGAGGTTCTTTGGCGCGGTTTTCTATGTTGGGCGATTATTTATACACCGTAGATGAATACGGTTTAAATGTTTATAATATTGCAACACCCTCAGATCCCGTGTTTGTTAATAATGTACCCATTGGCTTTAGAATAGAGACACTTTTTAATTACAAAGAATTTTTATATATAGGTTCACAAAACGGGATGTTTATCTACAGTGTGGCAAATCCTGAATTTCCTGAATATCTTTCAGATGTAGCGCATTTTACTGCCTGCGATCCTGTAGTTGCAAACGCTACTACTGCATTTGTAACCCTCTGGTCTGAATTGGGTTGTGGTACCACCGTAAATCAGTTAGAGATTTATGATATTACCGATGTTGTAAACCCAACATTGCTAAGCGTTAGAAACCTAGCCTTCCCAAAAGGTTTGGGACTTTACGGAAATTATCTAATTGTATGCGACGACGAGATTAAGGTTTTTGATGTTTCGGACCCTACCAATTCAGTGTTGGTTCACAATATAGACAGGCTTGCTTTTGATGTTATAATTCAAAATAATGTACTTATTGCAATCGGACAAAACGGAATATATCAATACCAATTAAATCCAAATAATATTACAGATACTTCAGAATTGAGTACTATAAACTTTTAAATAAGTCTTAAATAATTGTGTTCGCATAAAAACTATTGTACCTTTAATTATAAAACTAAAAGTAAACCAAAATATAAATCATGAAAAAAATTAGTTTAGTTTGTAGCCTATTTGCTTTGTTGGCATTTGTAGGTTGCAAAAATGAAAAAAAAGATGCTGAAAATTTAGATACTATGAATGATACCATTCAGGTAGAAGCACCAGCAGAAACCGAAGTAACTAAAAGCGTTTCAGTAACCATGGAGCCAAAGAGTAAAAGTACCGCACAGGGCGAAGTTTATTTTAGCGAAACAAATGGCGTGGTAACACTTGAAGCTAAATTTAGCGGCTTAACCCCGGGCACGCACGCAATCCACCTGCACGAAAAGGCAGATTGTAGCGCCGAAGATGCAACATCGTCAGGCGGACATTGGAATCCCACACATTCCAAACACGGTAAATGGGGCGATGCAGAGGGCTATCACAAAGGCGACATTGGTAACTTTGAGGTAGGCGAAGATGGAAACGGAAAGATTACCATGCTTACAGATCAATGGTGCATAGGATGCGGCGATGAAGATAAAGATATAATTGGCAAAGCCGTAATTGTTCACGAAGGACAAGACGATTTTAAAACGCAACCTACTGGCGATGCTGGAGGAAGAGTTTCCTGTGGTGGAATAATTAAATAATAGTACTATACATTTTGTAAAAGCCATCTTAATTTTTAAGGTGGCTTTTTTTTATTTCACTTTTTGAAGGAGTAAAATAATTAAAATGAATTTTAAATTTATTAATATTGAAAACAACTAATAAAACACACCCAGCCCCTTATGCATACTTCGCCACAATATTACTTATTTACTATTTTACTTCTTTTTGCGCTAAACATTGGTTATTCCCAAGATAGAAGTAAATATGAATTGCTCTGGGAGATTAAGCACAAAAATAGCGACAAAAAATCGTATCTGTTCGGTACCCTTCACCTTAAGGATGCTCGTGCCTTTAGCTTTAGTGATTCCGTAATACCTGCTATACAACGTTCTGAAGTGTTCGCTTTGGAAATTCATCCCGATTCTGCAGTAAGTGGCTTTAGTGAAAAATTTTACAGTACCGAAAAAGAAAATATTTATAAAAAAATTCTTGCAGAAGAAGAATATCAAAAATTGAAAGATCGTCTTTTTGAGGCAAAACAAATTAATTTGGATAGTTTCCCAATGAAAGATCCGAGTTTAATAAAATCTATGTTAACCAATACTGTAGGCAGGTCTGACGACAGACGTACTTTTTTAGATGCCTATTTATACGGAATTGCGTACAACAGCAAAAAAGAAATAACCGGTCTTGAAGATGTTGCAGATCAAATGTACATATTTAATGACCAAAACGATATAACGTTGCGCGAGAGTATTTTATCTATTTTGGACGATACCCAGCGAAATACGAATAATCAAATTAACCACATAACACAGTTATATTACGAAGGCGATTTAGAAAAAATACTAGATTATGTAAGCGACAGGGCTACGGATTCTATCATGGTTAAGCGAAACCTCGTTATGCGCAACAGTATTGAAAACATTATAAAAACCAAGACCTTATTTGCCGCTGTTGGCGCAGCTCATTTACCTGGCGAGCAAGGTATAATTGCTATGCTTCGCCAAGATGGATATGAGGTAAATAAAGTAAAGGCCACCTTTAACAATACTGAAGCACAGTACAGTATAACCCCCGATTTAGACAGATGGGTGCTAGATCGCGACGAATCTATGGGTTATAGTGTTTTAACGCCCAACAAGGCAACCCCAATTGCAATTAATGAAGCCGTAAACGCCATGACCAGTACCGATTTAATTTACGGCGGAAGTTTTATGTATATGATTGGCGATTTAAGAAATCAGGTGTTAAAAGAAGGGTATGATTTTCTGGGTAATATTATAGCCAGTCAGACCCGTATGCCCACGGATTCAATAATAAGTAAAGAAACTTTTGTAAAAGACGATGTTCAATTTACCGAAGTGCTTATAGCAAAAGGCAGTGAATATGTACGCATGCGCTTAGCCATGAAAGATAAAATAGTATATACTTTTATGACTGAAAATACTTTAGACGAAATTAATTCGGCCTACGCAAATGCATTTTTTAATTCTATTAAAATTTTTAAACCCAAGGTACAACCATCTATCTGGAAAACACATACAGATAGCATTGGTGCGTTTAGCATTCGCGTGCCAGGCAAGATTTTAGATAGGAGCCAGACAAAAGACAATCCGGACGGAAATGATAATTCGCCCTACATAATTAATATTTTTTCGGCAGAAGACAAGGCTAACAATTCTATTTATCTGATTCGTTATAACGATCAACCGGTGGGTTATTATTTAGATCAAAAAGAAGTATATTTTAACGAGTTCGACACCTATTTTAAAGCGAGTGGAAGCTACGTATCAGAGCCTAAAAAAATAATGATGGATGGAAATGAGGGTAGAAAATATGAACTTTTATTTTCAGGAAAACACCATACTATTGCAAAGCTATTTTTACGCGGAAACAGGACATACCTGCTCATGGCACAAAGTTTTAATGAAGAAGAAAAAATTTCAGCAGATAATGAATTCTTTAAGTCGTTTACATTTTTACCATTTACCGATGCAGCTTTTGATACTATTGTAAACATTCAAGATAAATATTTGTTTACGGCACCGAGCAAAAATGTGCTAACCGAAGACGAACCCCAAGATGCCTATTCGGAATACAGTTCCGTAAAAAATTACAGCTCGCTGGACCCAACCTCATCGGGTACGTATTTGGTTCAACAAATGAAATTAAAACCGTATTACAGAAAAAAATCGCTCGATGCGTTTTATAAAGATTACGCTGAGCTACTTATTGCCAACAACGATAGTATTACAAGCAATGTGAGCACTACTCTGGGAGGAAAACCCGCGCGCGAAATTTTTATGCAAAATACAAATACCCACGTAAAGCAGCGGATGAAGATTGTGTTGGATGACGATACTATCCTTTTAATGCTTACCTATTTAGGCGATGAAGAAATTACTAAACCCCGTGTTGAGCAATTTTTCAATTCCTTAAAAATTAAACATAACTCCAAAAATTTTGATCTTTCGGCTTCAAAAGCAGATTTAATTTTTAAACACTTAAAATCCGAGGACACCACAAAATTTGCTGAAGCTAGTGGTGCTTTGGGGTATTACGATTTTGATGCTTCGGAATACAAATATTTGGAAAAGCATTTAAAACACAATTTTCCAGACGACTCTATCTATTACGGTGCAAAATATTATATAATCAATGCCATGGCTCAACTTGAAAAACCAGAGACGCTAAAAACGTTTTCTTCATTCTATAAAAATGAACAAAACAGTTATGAAGCACGTATAGAAATTCTTGAGCAGCTTCCAAAACTAAAAAATACTGAGGCTATGGCAACTTATTTTAATCTTTTAAAGAGGCACAAACTCAATCATCCGCCAAACAAGAACTATGATATTATGACTTCGTTTTTAGATACTATTCCGCTGTTGGTTGAAAACGATGCACAGTTTGCCGAACTTGCAGAAATAGACGATTACAGAGCCGAAATAGCATCAATGTATTCCTACTACGTCATGGAAGATAGTATTTATAAAGATAGGATGCCATTACTAAAAAATAAGCTTTTAAGGCATATGTACGAAGATGCAGCCCTATATGTTGATACAATTGCACGAAAAGGGAATTTGCTTATTACCGACGGACTTATGTACAGTTATATTGAATTTGCAAAAGGTTTTAAAAATATTCCGCAGGAAGTTTCAAAAACATTAAAACTAATTTCCGAACAAGTAAAAGATGATAATTGGTTGCAAGCTCAGGCATTAATGGCAGCAATTGAATTAAATATTGAAATAAATCCTCAAATTGTAAAATCTGTTTTAAAAGAACTATATGTGCGTTTTGAATTGATGGAGAGTTTAGTAAAGGCAGAAAAATCATATTTAATTCCCGAAGAATATTTAGCCCCTTTAGCGTTTGCCAAGCTATCACTCTACAACATGGTTGGGGCCGAATACGATGGCTACCCTGAAATTATAGACTATTTAGACCAATTGACCATAAACAACAAAAAATACTTCGCTTTTCAATTTTCGTATTCAGAAGACGACACTACTAAGTACTTGGGAATTGTACTGCAGGAGCCAATAAACTTTACAGATTTTAAAATGGCAGAAGCGTTTACAGATCACGAAATTATGGAGGAGGATTGGAGAGACCAAGCACTAAACATAATAGTCCCATAACAGCCAACAATTAAAATCTTGTTAATCATTTTTTAGTGCGTTATTTCAATAATTAGATCAATATAAAGTAATCATTCTAATTATGTTTCTATTATTTTAGTAACATTTTATACTTTTATGGAAATTATATATCCCAAATTTATGAAAGTAACATTACCTCAGTTATTACTCGCTATTTCTCTACTTCTTTCACTTTCTTTACATGCCCAAGTGGGTATAGGAACAACAAACCCAAAGAGTGCGCTAGACATTACGGCCTCTGATTCGGCAGATCCTTCAAATACAGATGGTATTTTAATTCCCCGAATTAATAGGTTTCCCACTACAAATCCAACAGCAGATCAAGATGGGATGTTAGTGTTTTTAAATCAAGATATTGTTGGGTATAAAAAAGGATTCCACTATTGGGACAATGCAAATTCACGCTGGATATCTTATGGAGGTGAATGGAAAGATGGTGCAAATTCAAATGGAGATAATTTAATCTATGCGCAGCAAGCTAGTGCCAATAATGTAGATGTTGTGGTTTATGATTCTGGCAGAATGGGTCTTGGCACCGATAGGCCGGAAGAAAGTTTAGAGATAAAATTACCGGGCGATAATGATATACAAATATCAAGTGTGGCTCCTCCAAATGCTCCAAACTTAATATTTTACACTACAAATGGAACCGATTTTGCCAATAGAGATTTTTTAACCGATAATGAACCCATAGGCTATATTACTGCAAAAGCCTATAATGGTACAGGGAAGTCTGGAGATCTCGCCAATATTCAGATTAAATCTGATGGCGTTCACACCGCAGCTAGCCTTCCTACTAAAATAGAATTTGCAGTAACGGCAACAAATGAAACCGGTATTGATTCATCTAATCCACAGATGGTCATTAAAAACAATGGCAATGTGGGAATTGGGGTTAATGATCCTATTCTGCCCTTAGATGTAAATGGCTCAGCAATTATTAGAGATAGTTTTATTGTGGGCAGTAATGCTGGTATTGTAGGAAGTACTGCATTAGTGGGAAAAGTAACCATTGGAAATGTGCCAACTCCTAATGCAACCGATCTTTTGGAAGTAGGTGGAAATAGTTATTTAAGGGGTGCTTTAAAGGTTTCTGGAAATTCAACATTTGGCGGTAAGGTTAAAATTGGCACAACCGGCACCCCTACGGCAACTTTAGAAATTGCTCCAGGAACTGCGGGTGTAGGCGGCGCTCCTTTTAAATTAGCATCAGGTACAGTGACCACTACTCCGGAGACAGGGGCGATAGAATATGATGGTACACAATTGTATTTTACACCATCTAACTTGCGCAAGACCGTTTTAACTGCGATAGAATTTTCATATTCCGGTCTTAGTCTTGGAAACATACCCGCACATGGTACGGTAGAAGTAGGATCTGTTCCAATTAATGGTGTAAGGTTAGGTGATATATGTTCCTGCTCTCCATATCCTAACATTGAAGCTTCACTGATTTGGCAATGTTTCGTTAATGCTGATAATCAAATTACTTTTAGGCTTTCAAATATTAGTACTTCACAAGTTTATAATAATTCAACAAATTGGAAGGTTATTATATATAATTGACAATTCCGAAAGTTATATGGTATATAAATGATAACCCCTTGGATCTTCAAAGAGGTTTTTAATATATGGTATTCGTGTAATTTATGTCTCAAATTCTTTTTTATTTAATGATTATTGCAAAATAAATTTCTTTAAAAATTAAATAATCTGTCATTTTTTGAAACATGAAAATAATAAAAGACACTCTTTAGCAGAAAGACATACAATTCATATAAACGTTAAATTATGCATTTAATCGATAAAAATATCGGTTAAAATGTTAATTGTTAAATATTTTACCATAGATTTGCCATAAACATATACCCCAAATAATATGGAAAAAGCAATTTTAAAACTGAGCGTTGTTCTTTTACTGGTTTCAGCACCACTTCAAGGTCAGGTAGGTATAAATAATACGGATCCGAAAAGTACTTTAGATATTTCGGCCTCTAGTATTTCTGCTCCTTCAAATACAGATGGTATTTTGATACCAAGAGTAAACGATTTTCCATCAGTAGATCCTGGAGGAAATCAAAACGGAATGATGATTTTTCTGCAAAATGCAGTTGGTTTAAATGATAAAGGATTTTATTATTGGGACCACCCCAATAGCAGATGGTTTTCCATTGGCGCAGAAGAATGGAAGGCAGGAACGAACATCAGTGGCGACAATCTAATTTATGCTACCCGGGCTAAATTAACAGGAACCGATGTAGTTATTACAGATGATGGCCGTATTGGTTTTGGAACAAGTGATCCAATAGAAAGATTTGAATTTAAGGGGCCCGGTGATAACGATTTTCAAATAACAAGTGCTAATACCAATCCGCCAAATTTAATTTTATACAATACAGCAGGGACATTGGAAGAACCTTTACCACTTCCATTAAATCAGGAAATTGGTTCTTTTATCGTAAAAACATTCGATGGTAGTAGAATAAGAGAACCTGGAGGTGTTCGTTTTTATATAGATAGTGTAGCGGTATCGGCAGGAAATGTTCCCACTAGATTTGTAGTAGAAACTACGCCTGTGGGTAGCTCATCAGATGTAGAAAGACTCGTTATAAAAAATGACGGTAAAACAGGCATTGGAACATCCGAACCAACTCAAACCTTGGACGTAAATGGTAGTACAAGAGTTAGATCTTTAACCGCCGGTCCGGTTTATACTGATGCAAATGGAAATTTATCAAATACTGGTCCTGCGATAGTTGCTTCGGGAAAAGTAGCTTATGATGGTACTGCTATAAAAATTACAGGAGCAACTGTTTCAAAAATAGGCACAGGTAATTACAGCATTACTTTTTCAACTAGTAGAGACCATAGTAATTATATAATTCAGTTAGCATATCTAGAATGTACTGGAACAGGTGCTGATTGTCAAGGTGATAACAGTATTAATATTTCCTATAGTAGCCAATCAACCAGCGGCTTTAACGTTGGAATTGGCTCCAACGACAATGGTGGGACTGCAAGAGTGCCAAGAGATAGAGAATTTATGTTTACGGTTATAGATTTTTAAAAAACACCCGATACCAAAAAAGCCGATATTTAACTTATCGGCTTTTTCTGGTAATAATCAACACGTTCATTAAATATGCAAGGCTCTATCGTCAGTCGCAGCAAGCGCCGCTTCTTTAACAGCTTCGGCATAGGTTGGATGTGCGTGGCTCATACGTGCAATATCTTCGGCGCTAGCGCGGAATTCCATTGCTACAACGGCTTCGGCAATTAAATCAGCTACCCTTGCTCCTACCATATGTACTCCTAAAACCTCATCGGTTTTTTTATCTGAAAGTATTTTTACAAAACCATCAATATCACCACTTGCACGGCTTCTACCCAAAGCACGCATAGGAAATTGTCCCGCTTTGTATTCTACATTAGCGTCCTTTAATTGTTCTTCGGTTTTACCTACTGAAGCAACTTCGGGCCACGTGTAAACAACGCCTGGAATTAGATTATAATCAATATGCGGCTTTTGTCCGGCGATAATTTCGGCAACTAAAGTTCCTTCTTCTGAAGCTTTATGTGCCAGCATTGCTCCGCGAATTACATCGCCAATGGCATAAATGTTTTTAATATTTGTTTGGAGATGATCGTTAACGTCAATCATGCCGCGTTCGGTAATTTTTATACCAGCATTTTCAACTTTTAAACCGTCGGTATATGGTTTTCTTCCAACGGAAACCAAGCAATAATCCCCTTTAAATGTTACTTCTTTATCCTTTTTATCGGTAGCAGTAATGGTTACTTCTTTTCCTTTTTTTGAAACTGCAGAAACTTTATGCGACAAGTAAAACTTAACACCTTGCTTCTTCATTGCCTTCATTAGTTCCTTACTTTGCGCGGCATCCATCGTTGGGATAATGCGATCCATATATTCCACTACAGAAACCTCGGCACCTAAACGACTGTACACTTGGCCCAATTCTAAGCCAATTACGCCACCACCAATTACAACCAAATGTTTTGGAATTTCCTTTAAGCTCAAAGCTTCTGTTGAAGTAATAATTCGTTCTTTATCCAGTTTTATAAACGGAAGTGTAGCGGGCTTACTGCCGGTTGCAATAATTGTGTTTTTTGCTTCAATGGTTTGTTTTTTTTCTCCTTCTGTAATTTCAATATGGGTTGCATCTTTAAAAGCCCCCATTCCGGTAAAAACATCAATTTTGTTTTTATTCATTAAAAACTCAATTCCTTTGGTGGTTTGCTCTACTACCGAAGCTTTGCGTTCTACCATTTTTTTGAAATTCACCTTTATATCGCCGGGAATTTCAATTCCGTGATCTTCAAAATGTTTTATGGCTTCTTCGTAATGATGCGACGAATCTAGCAATGCCTTACTGGGAATACAGCCTACATTTAGGCAAGTGCCGCCTAAAACATTATATTTTTCAATGATCGCGGTTTTCATACCCAATTGTGCGCAACGGATGGCGGCTACATAGCCACCGGGACCCGATCCAATTATTGCTACATCATAAGTGCTCATAAAATATTTCTTTTAAATTGAAGTGCAAATTTAACAGTTAAAGCTTAGATAGTAAAAGTTATAATCAATAAAGTTTAGGCATTTTTCGAAACGATTTTTTTAAAAGGAATTGGCTTATAATTTTACCACTCATTTTAATTTTTGCAAATTTGTCAAACAATCTAAACAATTCAATTATGGCTTTTAAACCAGCAGATAAAATACAGGATTTACAATATTTCGGTGAGTTTGGAGGAGTTAATCCCTCTATTTCCGATTCTTCGACCTATACGTTTCTTTCGGCAAAAACAATGTTTGATACTTTTGAAGGCAATGCCGAAGGCTGTTACTTATATTCGCGCCACTCTACCCCTTCCAATTTATACTTGGGCGAAGCTTTGGCAGCAATGGAAGGAACCGAGACCGCAAATGTTGCCGCCAGTGGAATGGGCGCAATTACACCTGCAATTTTACAGCTGTGCAAAGCTGGCGATCACGTAGTTTCCAGCCGAACTATTTATGGCGGAACCTATGCTTTTTTAAAGAATTTTGCGCCGCGATTAAATATTGAAACTTCATTTGTAGATATTACAAAGCTAGATATCGTAGAAGCTGCGATTACCCAAAATACAAAAATATTGTACTGCGAAACGGTTAGCAATCCACTTTTGGAGATAGCCGATATTGAAGCACTTTCAAAAATTGCCAAAAAACATGGCCTACAATTTTTAGTTGATAATACTTTTTCGCCCTTAAGCATTTCACCTGCCAAATTGGGTGCCGATGTGGTGTTGCACAGTTTAACAAAATTTATAAACGGGAGCAGCGATACTATGGGCGGTGTTGCTTGCGGCACACAGGATTTTATTGATACGCTTCGCAATGTAAACGATGGGGCAAATATGCTACTTGGTCCGGCAATGGACAGTTTGCGGGCAGCTTCAATATTAAAGAATTTACGCACGCTTCATATTCGGATAAAACAACATAGCGAAAATGCTATGTATTTAGCCGAAAAATTTGAAGCCGACGGCCTAAAAACAGTTTATCCCGGATTAAAATCGCACAGTGGTCATGAGCTTTTTAAAAAAATGATGAACGCAGAATACGGTTTCGGCGGAATGTTGACAGTAGATGTAGGTGGAATTGATAAAGCCAATGAGTTAATGGAGCTAATGCAGGAAAAAAACCTCGGCTATTTGGCGGTGAGTTTAGGTTTTTACAAAACATTATTTAGTGCGCCTGGTTCTTCTACTTCATCAGAAATACCTGAGGAGGAACAAAGAGAAATGGGCCTTAGTGATGGATTAATACGTTTTTCAATAGGATTGGATAACGACATAGCACGCACCCATCAAATAATGAGGAAATGTATGGTTGAAGTCGGGATTTTGTAGATGCGTAACGTAGTATAACCAGAAACTCCCGAAGATGATCCGGGAGTTTTTTATATGTCACTTCAAGTTTTTAGGTTGCTATAATTATCCCAATTTTTAGATATTTGTAATTGGTAGATTTTTTTACATTTTCCTTTGATCGACTTCTATATATAAAGGTTATTGGCACGCACTTAAATGTTTTTATTTTTGAAGTGTAGCTAAAAAATTGACTTTAATTAAAATAAAAAATAGCAAATCCCGGAAATACAATCGCTTTCACTCAGCTAGTCTAAATTTTACCCCTAACCTCTCTCTTATCTTCCTATTTTCCATAAACAGTGTAAATGTTTGCGGTTTTTTCCTGTTTTAGCAACTTGTACATTTTTTGAATTATCATTTATAGTGATTACGTGGAAGGGGGAGACCACAGGTTATTATATTTGTAAACAATCTATAATACGCTATATACACGCTATAAACATACTATAAATACGCTATAAATACACTTTATACACACTTTATATACGCAATATTAGAAAATGGTAAGAGAGTATTACTGAATCGGGTATTGGCATCCAGTATTTTGGTGGATTTATTATATTCTGAAACCCTTCTAATGATCAATGATCCGTTGACATAACAATTAATCTTCAAGAAATTTTTTGAATAAACCACCTTTTATAAGGGAATCGGGCTGTGTTTTTTGTAATTGGTTTTGGTATGGGATGCATTCGTACAGTAGCATGGTTACAAATATCCTTTACTTCGGAAATGAACGGAATGCCTGCATTGGTTAAGCAGTTGCAAGGCAGCGCGATTTAACAAGCCCAAATAAGAATTGCGGCAAATAAAAAGTCCATTAAATTCTACATTAAATAGCTTATATTTATCGGATAACCACAACAAATGACTTGGTTTAGACTAGCATAGGCTCGGTATAACCAAGATAAATGTTTGGATATAACATATTGCCACACATTTTGAAAAAAATCGTCATCATATTAATAATTGCCAATTTGTTTTGCAATTGCGAAACGAAGAAGCATAAAGTGGCATTAAAGAAAACGGAATTCTATTATCCTCGAATTTCTAACTTTAAATCTGATTCTTCATTGATTAAAATATATTTGGACTCTATAGAAAATTATGGAGAATTAACAAAGATAGCCGACAAAATCGCTTGTGACGTAAAAGAACCTTTATTGAGGTTCGGAAATGAAAAAACGGACTTTAATCTGATTATTTATAAAGAATGTTCTGAATCAAATGACATTGTCGATTTTTCTGGTAGAAATGTGATTTCGATAGAGAATGAAACAATAATAATAAATGACGAAATTGAAAAACCATTTGATAGCCTAAAATCCGTTTTAGAAAACCACATACTAAATCCGAAAAAAGTTTTCGACTATTCAACTGATATAGAGAAAGCTTTAATAATGTATTACCAAAATAGTTCGTATAGCTCGAAAGATATTAAGAAACAGCTAATTCAAATTGTTACTGAATTTAATAATTTGAATACAAAACATTCTGACAGTTTACCGCTTAAAATTAAATTAAATGAATATCCGTATATTCGAATTGAAAAACCGCCATTTCCAACGAACTGAAAAAAAAACGTGTGGCAACACAGTATATAAGCTATGGCTTGGTCTGTCCTCACTTGGAAAATCCTGCGGATTTTCCAAAGTCAGTTTTTATTTGGAGAGGTCTGTGCCGAGACACGCCACAGCTCATAAACGTTGGCATTGTAAAACATTTAAAACAAACATTGTGAAAAACAAAATAACACTCATCATATTTCTTATATCTATCGGAATTAGCTTTGGGCAAAACGAAAAGCCGAATAGAGAACCATTCGTTTTAAAATTAGCGGTAGATAGCGTCAATTATTATCAACAAGAAATACAAAAGTCACCATATTTTGTAAAAGACAATATCCTTCAAATATTTCCGTCCGAAAAAATAAATATCGAAGTTGAAATTGAAAATGATAGCATAATATCAATGAAAACAGTTGAAAAAGTTGAGTTTCCTGAAAAAACAATAACAATTGACTTTAAGCAAGAGGTTAAAGATAGAAAAAGCGAAATGATGATGCTGACCGTAAAAAATCCTTTTGATAAAACTATGACTTATGATGCGAGAATGTTTATTGTAGGACGAGAAGAACTATTAAAAACAAGTATAATTCCTATTAGACCAAAACTTACGAATTTCGAAATGTGGAATGATGTCATTATCACGCTGATATTAGATAATTGGGAATGGACAGCGAAATAAAAACGTTTTACAACAATGTATAACCGTTGTGTGTCATTAAAAACAAGAAAATGAGAATGTCAAAAAGGTCTATTTTAAAATATTTTTCTGGCATTAAAACCATAGAAATGAAGATAAATAAAAAGTCTGTATTAAAATATATACTTGAATTGTTGATTGTTGCTTTTGGAGTTTTTTTAGGGATAGAAGTGAGTGAATACAAGTCTGATAAAAAAATGAAAGAAAATGTTATAGAATCTTTGGACTTAATAACAAAAGAGTTGCAATCAAACTCATTAAGATTAGAAGAATCTATTATTTATCATCAAAACATTAAAGTAGGATTTGATAGTATTAGAAAAAATATTTCAATGGAAAATGCATATTTACCATATTTTTCAAATACTGTATTTAGACATAATTCTATTCCAAATTGGAATGGGCTTGGAATTCCTGGTATTGAAGACATAGCATTTGAAAGTGCAAAAATTGGCGGAATTTTTCAAGAATTAGATATTGAGAAAATAAAACTAATATCGAATGCTTATAAAAAATTAAATTCAAATACTGAATTAGGAAGAAGTTTAACTACTAAATTTATCGGAATAGATTCAAATACGAAAATTTTGGATATAATCGGAATTTTTGAATTGCTAACCAATGACGTATTAATGACAGAAATATATTTAAAGAAAGAATTGGATAAAACGATTGAAAAACTTAATAATGCCACACAATCAATAGACGGTTCCGCTCCTAAATAGGAACGGAGTGCACCTCTCACACCACCCAGCGTACAGGTTTCGTACTGGGTGGTTCGCAGTCCATATTTCCAATCGCTCTTTACACCAATTGGAACTATTGCGTACTTTAAGAAAAGGCTACAGATATTTCCGTTCCTTATCTAATTTCCGAAAAGATTGCGTTCAGTCCTTCCCCACCCGTGAGACCTATGCAGTTTGCTGCACCTCGTTTCCCGTGAGTACTATGACCTCTGCTGACTTCTCCATTATGCCAATACGTGGCTATGGAGACCTCCCAAGGTAATGGCATCTTCTTTCTCTCGATTCCTGCCGTATCTACATATATGCACTTTTGGTTTTCTTGGGGCCTTACAATTATGTGGTTGCTTACCCGTGCACAAATGCCTCTGTATACGGTTCCTGCTTGGTTTATCCTGAGCGCAGCCGAAGGGTCAGTACCGAGATTGTAGTCCTGCTTCTTTCACTCCTCACCTCACGATAAACGAGCTTGCAGCTTACTAATGATTCAAGGCATTACTCCTGCCCATAAGGGACTTGGACCCTCTAGATTAATTAGTTACCTTTCGGTAAAGTAAAAGATGTCCATGCTGGGTACACACACTGTATAACAGCAATTACGGCGTCCCGATGCTTCGGGAGACTGCGTCCGAATCCACGCGTAATTGCTACCGTCGGTGCTTAGCCGAAAAAGTTTAATTTTAATCCCGTAACTGACGGTTATGCAAAACCATTGTGATGCATTTTGGCAAACCTTTCGTATAAAACAATTTCCTCTTTCCGTATCCAATAAATTAATTATATTTGTATCTAAATGGATACAACTCTTAAATGATAATTACCGAAAAAACATCTGAATTCGATAAGTGGATTAGAAAGCTAAAAGACATTCGGGCAAAATCTAAAATACTTTTCCGAATTCAAAAACTTGAAACGGATGAACACTTCGGAGATTGTAAACCTATCGGTGACGGAATTAGTGAGATGAGAATTAATTATGCTAAAGGCTACCGACTATATTTTAAAGAAAAAGACAACAAAATCGTAATCCTTTTAATTGGTGGAGATAAAGCAAGTCAACAAAAGGACATAGAGAAAGCGAAAAAAATCTGGAACAGAATAAAAAATGATTGATATGGAAACCACTAAATTTGACATAGCGGACTATTTGGACAGCGAAGACATGATTGCTGAATATCTCAATACAGTTCTCGAAGATGGAGACAGTGCTGATTTGATAGTAGCGATCGGGCATATTGCAAAGTCAATCGGAATGACCAAAATTGCGGAGAAAACTGGAATGAGCAGACCAAGTCTATACAAAGCATTATCCGATGGGGCGAAACCACAATTTGGAACAATAATGAAGGTGCTGAAAGCCATTGGTGGTCAAATCAACGTGAAACCAATATCAGCGTAAAAAAAATGACACCACATCATTGGCCCTAAGTACTTGCTTTTTCTCGCGTACTTTGGAAATTCCGCAGGAATTTCCAACTTGGTACGTAGTTGCAAAGTTAAATGCTAAACCACGCAACTACTCATAGCCGAGACCGTTATTAAGCAGCATTTAAAAAAACACTCCACGAACAATCAAAAATTTCACTTACCTTTAACGTTAGTAACGTGAAAAGATATGATATTATCCTTTGGTTCAAAAGAAACCGAACAAATCCGGAACGGAATCCGAGATAAGAAAATGCCGATCGATATTCAAAGTGTAGGACGTCGAAAATTGAGAATGTTAAATAACTCGCAAGACATTTCCGATTTGCGAATTCCACCATCGAACCGACTTGAAAAACTGACCGGGAAATTAAGTGATTTTTACAGTATTCGGATTAACAAACAATGGAGGATTATTTTCGTTTGGGATAATGGAAACGCGAGTGCAGTGGATATAATTGATTATCATTAAAAATAAAAAAATGGAAAAATTAGCAAATATTCATCCTGGAGAAATATTGAATTCTGAATTTCTTGAGCCTTTGGAAATTACGGCATATCGACTTTCCAAAGATTTAAAAATACCTCAAACCCGCATCTCGGAGATTATAAAAGGAAACCGGAGAATTACGGCAGACACCGCCTTACGTTTAAGTAAATATTTTGACAATTCGGCAAAATTCTGGCTCGGTCTCCAAAACGATTTTGATATCGAAGAAGAAAAAGAAAATAAGGAAAAAGAACTTAACGAAATAAAGCAACACGCGGGTAAAAACGTTGCCTAACACTGCATAACCACAATTACAGCGTCCCGATGCTACGGGAAACTGCGTCCGAATTCACGCGTAATTGCATCCGTAGGTGCTTAGCCGAAAAGCATTAAATTTAATCCCGTAACTGTGGTTATGCGAAACCATAGTGGCAAACATTTACAAAAAACTGAACGTTAAAAATTAAACTGAAGAGAATATTAGAAAAAATATGAAATTTTACACTTCAATACCTGAAAGTCTGAATCCATATTATAAAGCGGAATTGGAAAAATACCGAGCTGAATACTCAAACGGAAATTTAAAAAATGCGTGGAATCATTTGGAAAGAGCACATATAATTGGACAAAAATATCCATACGCTCATACATTTGTACATTGGAAAATGTTACAATTCGGAATTAGAATCAAAAGCGGAAAAGAAGTTATTGGACAAATTCCACGTCTGATTTTTGGAGGCGTAAAATCCTTTGTTGGAAAAATTCCCATTGGAAATCCTGGAGGAGCAAATGTTCCACCATTAAAACCATTTCCGATTGAAAAAGAACTAGAGAATGTTTTTATAAAAGCTGGAATAGAATTAAACTGAAAATAAAAAATTGGGTACCCCCATAATTAATGGCTAGTTTGAGCTTGCTTAAGCAACATCTTGCGCAAACATCTCTGAAATATTATCAAAAGAAATTGGCCAAATGCTCGGATGAACCCAAAGAGAGAAGTTAAAATTTGCATAGGTTTTAACAAAATCGTAACATTACATTTCAATTTTAAAACTTCCCTATGCAAAGTCAGGATATAAAGCCCACAAACCCAAAAGATGATCAAGTAGTAGAAAACAAAGAACTGAATATTTGGGAAGCTTTAATACCTGTTTTTGCACTTATTATAATGCTTTTTTATAATGTATTCTTCGCTTATGGGGAAGATGCTTTAGAAGGTAGCAACCAGTTTATTCTTTTAATGGGTGGCGCCGTTGCTGCAATTGTTGGCTTTTTCAACAAAGTGAAATTTGAACAAATGTTGGAAGAAGTTGCATTAAACATTAAATCTACCGCTGGCGCTATTTTAATTCTGTTATTGGTTGGTGCACTGGCAGGAACCTGGCTGATAAGCGGAATAATACCAACAATGATTTATTATGGATTACAAATTTTAAATCCAACCATATTTTTAGCATCCTGTGTAATTATTTGCGCAATTATTTCGGTAGCTACCGGTAGTAGTTGGACTACTTCGGCCACCGTAGGTATTGCTTTAATTGGAATTGCAAATGCATTGGGTATTTCTGTGGGGATGACGGCCGGTGCTATACTTTCTGGCGCTTATTTTGGTGATAAAATTTCACCATTGAGCGACACTACAAACCTCGCTCCTGCTATGGCTGGTACAGATTTATTTACTCATATTAGGTATATGCTGTACACAACAGTACCCACTTTAACCATTACACTTTTAGTATTTATAATAATAGGTTTTTCTTTAGACACTTCTGGAACTGCAGATACCCATTTAATTTTAGCAGCTGTAAAAGATTCAATAAATGTAAGTCCGTGGTTGTTTGTGGTGCCTCTGATTGTAATCATTTTAATTGTAAAAAAAACCCCTCCATTAATAGCGCTATTATTAGGCACACTTTTGGGCGCAGTTGCCGCTTTACTATTTCAACCTAATATTGTAGCCGCCATTGGAGGAAGCTCGTCGCTTACCTTTGAGAGTGGATATAAAGGAATAATGAACGCCATAACCGTTGATAGCGCGATTCCTACAGAAAATGAAGCTTTAAAAGAATTGTTTTCTGCTGGCGGGATGTCAGGAATGTTAAAGACCATTTGGCTCATATTATGCGCTATGGTTTTTGGAGGTATAATGGACGGGATTGGCGCACTTTCTGCCATTAGTAAAGCGCTATTAAAATTGTTTCACACTACTTTCGGGCTATTTGCAAGTACCGTGGCCAGCTGTTTGGCGCTGAACCTGACTGCCAGTGATCAATATTTGGCTATTGTGGTTCCGGGAAAAATGTATTCACAAGCCTTTAAGGACAAGGGCTTAGCACCGGAAAATCTTTCACGAACGCTTGAGGATTCAGGTACGGTAACTTCGGTGTTGGTTCCTTGGAATACCTGTGGCGCCTATCACAGTGGCGTCTTGGGTGTAGATACACTTCATTATGCCGGCTACGCCATCTTTAATTGGCTAAGTCCATTTATGACGTTGCTCTTCGCTGCTTTTAGAATTAAGATTAGAATGCTAACAACTTCTTCGGCGAAGGCCTAAAACCCATCATCACTTTTATTTATCGTTAAAATTTTAACCTATTGTTAAAATCTATTGTTTTATAAGTTAATCCATTCAAGATTTCATTCTTTTTTTAAGGTACTTTCTATCTTTGTAGTAGAAAAATATTAACCTTAAAAATAAATAAAACTATGGCTATAGTAGGAAAACAATTTCCAAACATTTCAGTTGATGCAATGAACGAAATGGGAGATACTTTTAAATTAAATGTGCTTGAAGAAGCTAAGAAAAACAACAAAAAAGTATTGCTTTTCTGGTATCCAAAAGACTTTACATTTGTATGCCCAACTGAAATTCACTCTTTCCAAGAAGTACTTTCAAAATTTGAAGACAGAAACACAATGGTAATCGGAGCATCTTGCGATACTCCCGAGGTACACTTTGCGTGGTTAAACACACCGAAGGACAACGGCGGGATTGAAGGAGTAACTTACCCCCTATTGGCAGATACAAACCGCAACTTATCTAACGCCCTTGGAATTCTGGATATTACCAATGAGCGTTACGACGAAGAAACCGGATTGTTAACTGTAGATGGCGATAACGTTACATACCGTGCAACATATTTAATTGATGAAGAAGGAAAAGTATTCCACGAAAGCGTAAACGATATGCCATTGGGAAGAAATGTAAATGAATTTCTTAGATTAATTGATGCATATACGCACGTTCAGAAAAACGGTGAAGTTTGTCCAGCAAACTGGGAAGAAGGAAAAGATGCTATGCAAGCAACGCGCGAAGCAGTAGCCACATATTTAAGAAATTAAGATATGGTAGTTGAGTTAAAAGATGATAGTCTGCAGCAGCTAATTTCTGAAGAAAAGAACGTAGTAGTTCAGTTCTCGGCAGGATGGTGCGGCAATTGCAGAGTGATGAA